>JAFGQR010000139.1 GCA_016935555.1 Verrucomicrobiota bacterium | reverse complement strand
GAGATCTGAAATTTGAGATTTGAGATCTGAAATTTGAGATTTGAGATCTGAAATTTGAGATTTGAGATCTGAAATTTGAGATTTGAGTTCTGAGTTCTCAAATCAACCCGCGCGCTTCCGCGTCTTTGCGGAGCGGATTGTCGGCCGGGAGCCGGCGCAGGAGTTGGCGCTGCATGGCCTCGGCGTGCTGTTTGCGTTCGTTTTCGGCGCGGGTTTTCGGGTTCAAGTGTCGTTGGCCCTTGACCTCGCAGTCCTGGAGTGACGCGGCCCAGCCGCGCAATTGCCGCGAGCAGGATTCGGCTAAGGATATCAAATCCGAGACCTGCGATTGCAGGTGCTGCGGCCAGCGGCCAGTGTGGGCGCGACGCAGCTTGAGCTTGAGCATGGATCGGACTTCGCCCGCCGAGCCCCGGGCGATGTAAAGAAATTGCAGCAGCTCGTTCGTCGTGCCGCGCTCGAAACCTTCGGCGATGTTGTTCGATACCGACAGGGCGGCCCGGTCGAGCTGATCGCGAAAGCCGCGCGTGGCCTGGAAACCATGGTTCTCCAGCAGATCCTCGGCCATTTCGTACAATGCGGCGGCTTTCTGCCACACAGGCAGATCCTCGAAGCGTTGATAGGTCATAGGGATTTCAGATTTCAGATTTCAAATTTCAAAGCCTGGGGCACAATGTGGAAATGGACACCTTTGGTTTTGCCGCATGCCTCCTCGCGCAAGCAGGCCGGTTTATGTCATGCGAGCGACCAATCCGCAAGCCCGCGATGGAAATTTTAAATTTCAAATTTCAAACGGCTCATTTGAAATCTGAATTCTGGGATTTGCGATTTGCGATCTGAAATCTGAGATCCGGGCACCGGGTGCTTCGCCTGCGTCCAAAATCCATTCGACGATGGGCACCGGACCTGATATTGTAGCAGGTTGCCAACCGGCATGTTGCACGTTCAGACTGTGCATGTTGGTTTGCAGGAACCAATGGTCTGACGGATTGAACTATGACTTTTCGAGTGTGCAGTTGGTCGGGGGTGAGGGCAGGGATGATGGTGAGCATGGTTGTAGCGATCACCGGGGGGCTCGGTGTGGCCAGGGTCCAGGCCGCTTCCAGCAATCCGCAGTATGGGCTGCAGTTCGATGGGATCGACGACTACGTCACGTTCGGCCTGGCGCCCGAACTGGGCGTGAGCACCTTCACCCTCGAAACATGGTTCGCCTGGACCGGGTCGGGCAGCGCGGCGAGCAGCGGCGCGGGCGGCGTCACGGCCATCCCGCTGCTCACCAAGGGGCGCGGCGAATACGACGGCGACGCGCGCGACATGAATTTTTTTCTGGGCATCCGGGGCTCCGACCGCGTGCTGGTGGCCGACTTCGAGGAGGCCGCAAGCAGCCCGAGCCCGGGCCAGAATGATCCGGTGATCGGGGTGACGCCGGTGGGGCTTGACGAGTGGCATCATGCGGCGGCGACATTCGACGGCACCGAATGGCGGTTGTATCTCGACGGCCAACTGGAAGCCACCCGCGTCGTGGGGCGACTGCCGCGGGCCGACAGTATCCAACACGCAGCCCTTGCCACCACGCTGGATTCCTCGGGGGTGACGCCCTCGGGCTTCTTCGCGGGCGTGCTCGACGAAGCCCGGATCTGGAATGTCGCGCGCACCGGCGCGCAGATTGCCGAGTCCATGACGCTGCCGCTGGCCGCGGCGCCGGGTCTGATCGGCCGGTGGGGCATGGACGAAGGCGCGGGAACCGTGCTCAACAACAGCGTCGGAGACGGCCCCGCCGGCGCGCTGGTGGGGGGGCCGGCCTGGGGGCCAGGTTACGCGTTCGCGACCGCGCCGACGGTGGCGCTCACCCAGCCGGCGGCCCCCGCCACATTCATCGCCCCGGTCGATGTGACGATTGCGGCAACCGCCTCCGATCCGGATGGTGCGGTGTCCAACGTCGCGTTCTTCGCCGGCAGCCAGCGGATCGGCACCGCCACCGCCGCGCCGTATGCGGTCCTGTGGCACACGCCCCCCCCGGGACAGTATGTGCTGACGGCGGTGGCGACCGACAACTCGGGCCTGTCGAGCACCTCGGCACCGGTGGCGGTGACGGTTGAGAATCCCGTCGTCCAAATGACCGCGCCGGCGCATGGAGCCCGGTTTCCCACCGGCCTGGCCATTGGGCTGGCGGCGGCCGCGCAGGCCTCCAACGACGTCGTCACAGGCGTCACGTTCTTCGCCGGGACCGGGCTCATCGGCGACGCCGCGAGCCCGCCCTACGAAGTCGCATGGAACCCCGCCTCGCCGGGCGATTACGCCCTCACCGCCGTGGCCGCCGTGTCCGGAGGACTGCGGCACACGTCGGCCCCGGTCCGTGTCACGGTATTCGACAACCGTGCGCCGGGCGTGGCGCTGACGTCGCCGGCCATGCACGCGACGTTCTTCGCGCCGGCGGATCTGGTGTTGGCGGCGGCCGCGTCGGACAGTGACGGGGTGGTGACGAACGTGCAGTTTTGGGCCGGGGCAACCCTGCTGGGCGACGATGCCACGGCGCCGTTCGCGTGGGTCTGGGCGGGGGTGTCGGCGGGCGATTACGATCTGGCGGCGGTGGCCCGGGACGAGTGGGGGATGGCGGCGACGTCGGCGGTTGTGCGCGTCCAGGTGCAGGTCTCGGCGCCGCCCGGCATCGTGTCGTTCACGCCACCGGCCGGTGTGGTCAGCAATTTGAGCCAGGTGCACGTGGTGTTTTCGGAGCCGGTGGACGGGGTGCATGCGTCGGATCTTCTGGTCAATGGCGCGGCAGCCTCGAGCGTTTCGGGAAGCGATGCGCAATACGTGTTCACCTTTCCCATGCCCCCCGAGGGGCCGGTGTCGGTCGCCTGGGCCGTCCCGCATGGGATCGTGGATCGCGAGACGCCGCCCAAGGCGTTCAGCGGTGCCGGCCCCGGCGAGACCGCCGCCTACGAGCACATCGACGCGCGGGCTCCCGTCGTCGCGCAGGTGTTCCCGTCACCGGGCACACGCCTTCGGACCCTCACCCAGATCCGCGTCACCTTCAGCGAGGCCGTGCGCGGCGTGCAGGCGGCGGACCTTTCAATCAACGGGATTCCGGCCGCCGGCGTAAGCGGCGCGGACAAGGGGCCCTATGTGTTTTCCTTCGGGGAGCCGCCCCTGGGCACGGTGCGGGTCGCGTGGGCGGACGGACACGGGATCACCGACTTCGCCCGGCAGCCGAACGCGTTTGAGGGCGGCGGGTGGACCTATGCGCGCGATCCGAACGCGAGCTACGAAGGCGCGGTGGTGATCAACGAGATCATGTATCATCCGGCGTCGACCAATGCGGACCAGGAGTATGTCGAATTGCACAACACCACCGCCGAGGCGGTCCCCATGGCCGGCTGGCGATTCCACCGCGGCGTCGACTTTGCCTTCGGCAACCTCACCCTTCCCCCCGGCGGCTACCTCGTCGTCGCCGCCCATACCCAAGCCTTCGCCGCCAAATACCCGGACGTGACGAATGTGGTCGGCAATTGGACCGGGCGGCTCAGCAACGACGACGAGACCCTCGAACTCGAGGACGCGCTGGGGGAGCGCGTGGACCGGGTGCCGTATGCGGACGAGGGCGACTGGGCGATTCGCCAGCGCGGGCCGAACAGCGCCGACTATTACGGCTGGGAGTGGTATGCCGAGCACGACGGCTCGGCTTACAACACCGCCAACGGCCAGACCGTGTCCGACCGTTCGCTCGAGCTGGTCAATCCGGCCCTGCCCAACGAGCACGGCCCAAACTGGGCCGCCAGCACCGTCGCGCGCGGCACGCCCGGCGCGCCCAACACCCGCGCCAGCACCAACATCGCGCCCCTGGTCCTGGACGTGGCCCACTTCCCCGTCATCCCCAAGCCCACCGATCCCGTCACTGTCACGGCGCGCATCGTCGACGAGCATGCCCCGGAGGTCAGCGCCGCCCTCCTCTGGCGCAACCATTCCACCCTCTCCCCGCCCGCCTTCACCCGCACTCCCATGCGCGACGACGGCCTCAACGGCGACGGCGTGGCTGGAGACGGCGTGTATGGGGTGACGCTGCCGGCCCAGGCCAACGGGACGGTGATCGAGTTCTATGTCGAAGCCGCCGACGAGCGGGCGCAGACGCGCACGTGGCCGGCCGCGGCGCGGCAGAGGGACAACACGTTTGCGCAGACCGCCAACGCGCTCTGGCAGGTGGATGAACACCTTGCGGGCATGGACGAGAGCGGCCAGCCCGTGTTGCGCCTGATCATGACCGAGTCGGAGCGCTACGAACTGGAGCACATCAACCGCGCCAGCGATGCCGAAATGAACGCCACCTTCATCTGCACCGACGGCACCGGCATCCAGTGTCGCTACCTGGCCGGCGTGCGGATTCGGGGAGGCGGCTCGCGCAGCCGGACGCCGCCGAACTACCGGGTCAACCTGCCGTGCGACCGCCGCTGGCAGGGCTTGGCGGCCATCAACTTGAACACCCAGTTCATCCACGCCCAGATCGCCGCCAGCGCCTTCGCACTCAAGTCCGGCCTGCCCGCCGCCGCCGCCCGCCCCGTCCAGGTGCGCGTCAACGGCGCCAACCTGGTCCGCAGCGCCACACCCACCATCGGCACCAGCGACGGCTCCGGCTTCGGCGCCTATGTGCTGCTCGAACCCCTGAATGGCGATTGGGCCGAACGCCATTTTCCGAATGACGGCGACGGCAACGTGTATCGCAACAACGCCACCTCGAGCGCCAACCTGGCCTATAACGGGACCAATGCCTCCGCCTATTCCGGCATTTACACCAAGGCCTCCAACCAGAGCGCCAACGATTACGGCGACCTGATCCGGCTGACTCATGCGCTGTCCTCCGGACTGCCCGATCCCGTCTACAGCCACGCCGTGCAGACCAACGCCAACGTGCCCATGTGGATGCGCTACTTCGCCGTCTGCTCGCTGCTGGTCTACTCCGAAAACGGCCTGCCCACCGGCGTCGCGCAGGATTATGCCATGTACCGCGGCATGGTGGACCCGCGGTTCCTGCTCGTCCCGCATGACTGCGACACCATCCTCGGCGAAGGCGACGGCAGCGCCACGACGTGGGGCACCGGCGTCTCCATCTGGCTGATGGTCGACCGGGGCGGCCTGCCCACCCTGACGCGCTTCATGCGCCACAACGAGTTCGCCCCGCTCTATTTTCGGGAACTCAAGCGCCTGGCCGACACCACGTTCTCGGACGCGGAGGTGCAACGCGCGCTGGAGGAGCTCTTTGGCGGCTGGGTGCCGGCCCACGTCATCGCCCGCATGCGAACTTACGCAGCCCAACGCGTCGCCAGCGTCCTAAGCCAGATTCCCCAAACCTACGCCGCCACCACCGCGCTGCCCACCTCCGGCGGCTACTACCATGCCACCGCCACCACCGCCCCCCTGTCCGGCACCGCCAATGCCCTCGAGACACGCGCCGTGCGCATCAACGGCGCGGAGGCTGCCTGGACAGCCTGGCAGGGCACCTGGTCCGGCACCGCCAGCTTGATGCCGGGATTGAACCATGTGCTGATCCAGTTCCTCGGTGACGGCGATCGCGAAGTGGCGCGCACCAACCTCACCGTCTGGCGCGACACCGGCTCGTCCGTCACCCTCTCCGGCAACATCGAGGACAACCGCACCCTGCGCGCCGAGGACGGCCCGTATCTTGTCACGGGCGACCTCTACGTCGAAACACACGTCACGCTCACCGTGGCGCCTGGCGCCACGCTTTACCTTGCCGACGGCGTCACCGTCCATGGCCAAGGCCGCCTCGTCGCCGAAGGCTCCCCCGAGCAGCGCATCCGCATCTCCCGGCCGCCGGGCAGCACCGGCACCTGGCGCAGCCTGCGATTCTCCAATCCCGCAGTGGAACATCGGCTGCGGCATGTGGACATCGAGCACGGCGGCAAGGAGGGCGCGCCCAACCTCTACGCGCACGGGGCGCGGCTTCACGTGGAGGACGTGACCTGGGCCAACACGACGTCGACGCTGCTGGACCTCTACGACAGCTCGATCACGCTCGTCGCGTGCACGTTGCCAGGCTTGGCCGGCACCGAACTGCTGCGCTTCAACGGCATGCCCGCCGACGGCGCGGCGCTCATTCAAAGCAATTGGTTCGGCAGCACCACCCTCGGCGCCGATGTCGCCCGATTCACCGGCGCCACCCGCCCCTGGCCGATCCCGCAAATTCTGGACAACGTGTTCACCGGCAGCAGCGACGACGTGCTCGAGTTCATGGGCGCCGACGCGCACATCGAGAACAACCTGTTCGTCCACGTCCACCAGGACGCCCCCCGCGCCGACGCGGCGCATGCCATCGCCGCCGGCCGCACCAACGACATCGCCCCCACCGTCATCGCAGTCCGCAATCTGTTCGCCGACTGCGATCATGCCCTGCTTCTCCAGGACGGCGCCGCAGCCACCTTCCACCATAACACCGTCGTCGCCATCCGCACCCACCCGCCAGCCTCCGAACCCGCCTCGGCCATCAGCCTCGGCGACGCACACAGCGCGCTGCCCCCGGGCGCCCAGGCGGACCTCGTCGCCAATATCTTCTGGAACCTCGACGGCGACCGCCTCGTGTCCAACCTGCCGTCCAACGCCCTGTTCCAGGTCCGGCAATGCATCGTGCCCGGCACAAATTGGCCGGGAGAGGGCAACCTGACGCTCGACCCGCAGTTCGTGAACCTGGCGGGCGCCGGCGACCCCCGCACGCTCCGGCAGGACCTCCGCCTGCGCCCGGGCTCGCCCGCTCTCGGCGCCGGCCCCAATGGGCTGGATCTTGGCGCCCTGGTGCAGGCGTGGGTGACCCTGGCGGGCGTGCCGAGCTCGCCAACGGCGCTGACGACGGCCACGGTGACGGCGTGGGGGGCGGGCGTCGCGGCATTCGCCTGGCAGATCACGCCCGATTGGGGGGACATTTATGTCATCGAGCAGCCGGTGGTGCTGACGCACCTGACCAACGGCTCGTATCGCGTCCTGGCCCGCGGCATCAATTCCGCCGGGGTCTGGCAGGACTATGAGAACGCCACCCTCTCGCGCCGATGGACCGTCAATACCAACCTCCCCGGCCTCCGACTCAACGAAATCCTCGCCCGCAACGACACCGCGGTGCCCGTCAGCGACCGCTACCCGGACCTGATCGAACTCCACAACTGCAGCGTCCACCCGGTGAGCCTCGCCGGCATGACGCTGACCGACAACAGGGATCTCCCCGCCAAGTTCACCTTCCCCGCCGGCGCGACGCTCGGTCCGGACCACTACCTGGTGCTCTATGCCGACGCCGCCGCCTCGCCCCCCGGTTACCACCTCGGCTTCACCCTCCAACAGTCCGGTGACGACGTGTCCCTCTTCGATGCCCAAGGCCAGCTGCTCGACGCCGTCGCCTTCGGGCCGCAGGTCCGCGACGCGTCGATCGGGCGCCTGGCTGATGGGACGTGGGCATTGACCGTGCCCACCTTCGGCGCCGCCAACCGCGCGGCGCGCACGGGCGACCCCGCCACCCTCAAACTCAACGAGTGGCTCGCCGCCTCAGGGTCCACGGGCGACGATTTCATCGAGCTGTACAATCCCGACCCGCTGCCGGTGGCCCTGGGAGGATTTCACCTGAGCGACCTGCCCTACCATTGGCCCGACCGACACGCGATGGCTCCCCTCAGCTACGTCGCCGGCGACGGGTTCGTCGTGCTCATCGCCGACGGCCAGACCGACCGCGGACCGGACCACCTGTCCTTCAACCTCCCGGCGGAGCAGGGTCAAATCGCGCTGTTTGCCGCGGACCTGACCCCCATCGACGCCGTGATGTACGGCTCCCAAACCAACCACGTCGCCATGGGCCGAAGTCCCAATGGCTCCCCCACACTCGCCGGCCTGCCTATGCCAACCCCCGGCTCGCCCAACCCGGCTCCGGCGGGCATGACCGGCTCGCAGGTGGTGCTCAACGAAGTGTTCGCCAAAAACCTCGAGGTGACCCAGATCGGCATGCCCAACCCCGCAGGCAAAACCCCCGAGTGGATCGAACTCTTCAACGCCACCACCGGCGCCGTCGACTTGGCCGACCTGAGCCTCACCGACGACGTCGCCCTGCCCCGCAAATACGTGTTCGCCCCCGGCACCTTCCTGGCCGTCGGCGGCCATTGGGTTGTCCTGTGCGAGGGCGACCAGCCCGCTTCTGCCACCAACACCGGGTTCGGCATCAAGGCCAACGGCGATACGATCTACTTGTATGACCGCCTGGACCAGGGCGGCTCCCTGATCGACTCCATCCAATACGGCGTCCAAGCCAGGGATTTCTCCATCGGGCGCACTCCCGACGGCGGCGCCCTGTGGCGGTTGACCCTGCCCACCGCGGGTTCCGCCAACCTGGCTGCCCAGCTTGGCAATCCCTCAGTCCTGCGCATCAACGAGTGGATGGCCGACCCCGTCGCCGGCGACGACTGGTTCGAACTGCACAATCCCGGCGCGCAGCCCGTCGCCCTCGACGGTCTCTGCCTCACCGACGACCTCAGCACGCCCGCCAGCCGCACCAAATCCCCCATCCCCGCACTGTCCTTCATCGGCACCGGCCTGTATGGGTTCGAACAGTTCATCGCCGACGGCAACGCCGACGCCGGTCCGGACCACGTCCGCTTCAAACTCAGCGGCAACGGCGAAGCTATCGGCCTGTTCCAAACCGCCGACGCCGCCATCGATGTCGTCACGTTCGGCCTCCAAACCGAAGGCGTGAGCGAGGGGCGGCTGCCCGACGGCAGCCCCGCCATCGCGCGCTTCCCGGCCACGCCCACGCCCAACCAGGCCAATTATCTCCCGCTGGACACGGTCGTCATCAACGAGGTGCTCACCCACACCGATCCGCCCCTCGAAGATGCCATCGAATTGCACAATGCCTCCGGCGCGCCGGTCAACCTCGGCGGCTGGTACCTGAGCGACAGCGCACGCGACCTCTTCAAGTATCGCATTCCCCAGGGCACCATCCTCGACGCGGGCGGGCATATCGTGTTTTACGAAGCCCAATTCAACCTCGACGTCGACCTGACCTCGCCGTTCGGCCTCGATTCGGCGAAGGGGGAAACGCTTTACTTGAGCGAGGCGACGACCAACAGCGCGCTGACCGGCTACCGCGCCACGGCCAGGTTCGGAGCCGCCGAGTGGGGCGTCTCCTTCGGCCGGTTCACCAACCAGGTGGGAGAGGTCCACTTCGTCGCCCTCAGCGACCAGACCTTCGGCATTGATGAACCCGAAACGGTCGAAGCGTTCCGCTTCGGCACCGGCAAGCCCAACGCCCCACCCCGCATCGGCCCCGTTGTGTTCACCGAAATCATGTACCACCCCCCCGGCACGAACGACACCGACAACCTCCGCGACGAGTTTGTCGAACTGCGCAACCTGACCGCCGAGCCGGTCCCACTCTTCGATCCGTTGCACCCGGCCAACACCTGGCGCCTGCGCGGCGGCATCGACTTCGACTTGCCCCCAGGCACCACCCTCCCCGCCGGCGACTGCCTCCTCGTCGTCCCCTTCGACCCCGTGGCCGATCCGCCCGCCCTCGCCGCCTTCCGCGCCGCCTACGCCCTTCACACCAATGTCCACCTCCTCGGCCCCTACGCCGGCAAACTCGATAACGGCGGCGAATCCATCGCCCTGTACAAACCCGATGCCCCCGAACCCGCCGGCGACCCGGACGAGGGCCAGGTGCCCTACGTCCTGGTCGAGGAAGTCGGCTACGACGACGCGCCCCCGTGGCCCGTCAGCCCAAACCCGGATGGCGGTGGCGCCTCGCTCCAGCGCCTCGAGGACACCCAGTTCGCCAATGACCCCCTGAACTGGACCGCCGCCTCGCCCACCCCCGGCCCCCAGGGCCTGCTCATCGACTTCGACAACGACGGCATGCCCGACCTCTGGGAGGTCGAACACGGTCTGAACCCCAACGCGAACGATGCTCACACCGACCTCGATGCCGACGGCGCATCCAACCTCCAGGAATGGCGTGCGGGCACCCGGCCGGACAGCGCCTCCAGCACATTGCAACTTTCCGTCACCGTGGCCACCCAGGTGGCGCTGACCTTCGACGCGCAACCCGACCGCGCCTATGTGGTCGAGTCCGCCGAGCGCCTCCCCGATGGCCCGTGGACCCCGCTGGCCTCCCTCCCAGCCCAGCCAGTCGCACGCACCGAAACCGTCATTGACCCGCCACCGCCCGCACCCCGATTTTACCGCCTGCGGCTGGCCGCCTGGCCCGGAAGCGCCCCGTAGCGAGCGGGCTCAGTCCCAAAGCTAACCGCGAAGGCACGCGAGTCTTGAAACCGTCGCGTTTCTTGGCGTGCCTTCGCGGTTCAACACTTGATCTCCCGACCACATGTTCAAACACTCAAGGCGAAGTCGATGTCGCCGTCGCAGTCAATGTCGGGTGCCGCGCAATGAGTGTCCAATGCGCAAGGCTGCTCGGCAAGGGGCGCCCGTTACCGCTCCGGCTCCCAGGGATTGACACCGCCGCCATCCGGCCCGAAATGAGGCCGGCATTGGTCCGCGCGGCTGACGAATACCAACAACCTCACAAGCCTCGTTGTCGGTTCGCTGAACACGTACCAGGGGGACACCCGGGTGCGGGAAGGTCTGCTGAAACTCAACAAGCCGCCTCCGGCGGGCGCCATCCGCTATGGCACCACCTTGACGACCGGGGATGGCCTCGGCCTGCCCGGCAGCGCCGTGAACGGAACCTGGAAATTGCGCGCGCGCGACACGGCCGCCGGCGGCATCGGCACTGTGCGTCGCGCGTCGCTGGTCCTCCACGAGCCCGCGTGCGCTCCGGGCGGCGGTTCAAGTCTTGCGACCAGCCTGCGCATGAGTCCACCGGCCGGAAATGGCGCTGAGTTGCAGTTGGCTTTTGCCCCGTCCCAGGCGCCGGAGCTGGCGGGCTTGAACTTGGTGCTCCAGATCCCGGGTTGCCTTGAGCAGCGCGGCTTCAAGCGTGCTATCTCTGGCCTCGGCGTGCAATGCCGGGCCATGAATCCGCAGTGCCCCTTGGCGCGTATGGCGGGTGGACTTGGGGTGCAAGCCCGGGCCAGGGACCTCCAGCCTCACCCGGACGCGGAAGGCAGGTTTGGCTGCCTCTTGATGTTCGAGGACCACTTCGGCGGCGGTGATCGCCGTCAGGCTATGCAAGTGTTGGAGTTGTTCCTCCACCTGGCGGTGCCAGGTGGTTTGGGCGTTGAGTCTCAGATAGCGAAGGGTGGTTTTCATATTCGTTCAGGCGTGGATTCGTCGTTGCGGCTGCCTCCGGCTTGCGCCGGGAAGAGTCGCTTCGGTCACGTTTGAACCGCGCGTAAGACTGGCGGTCCACGCGGATGTTGCTCCGGTAGGAGAGATTGCCCACCAGGTTCATCAACGGCTGGCGGCGATGCCACACACTGCTCCAGACCCGGCGCAGAACGCGCGGCAGGGAGTAGAAGCGTCGGTTGCAGGACACCATTTCCTGGAGGATGTCATCCAACGAGAGGCGCTTGTACCGAGCCACCGGGAAGGTCAGGGTGTAATATTTCCAGTCTTCCGGGAACACGTCGAGGGCAATGCGGTCTTCCGATTTCATCTGGTCCCAGAGCCGCGTGCCGGGCAAGGGCGTCAGAAACAGCGTGTTGAGATTGTCCAACCCGTAATGGCTGGCCACCGCTGCGATCTGTTGGCCAATGCCCGGCGCGTCAACGTCCAAACCGATGATGAAGGAACCCACGACCAGGATGTTGTGCCGCTGGATGCGTTGCACGGAGGCGCGAAAGTCCCGACCCCTCACCAGATTGATCTTCTTGCCGAGTTCCCGCAGGCCTTCCGGCGTCGGCGACTCGAAGCCGATGAAGACGCCGCGGCACCCCGCCTTGGCGGCCAACCTCAGCAGTTCTTCGTCATCGGCAACGTTGATGGTGGCTTGGGCCACCCATTCCTTGCACAGGTTGGCCCGGGTCAGGGCGCGGAACAGTTCCTTGGCGCGGGCGATGTGTTCCGAGCGCGTGCCGATGAGGTTGTCGTCCACCACCAGCACCCGTTTCTCCCGGATGGACTGGAATTCACGCACGACCTCGGGAATGGGGCGCTGCCGGTACTGGGCGCCGTTGAAGGTCGTCACACTGCAGAAGCTGCAATTCAAGGGGCAGCCACGGGTGGTCTGAATGGCGCCGAAGGCATAGCGCGCAGGAAGGAGATCATGGCGGGCCGGGGCCAGATCGTTGATGTCGGCCAACCCACCCTCATACCGGGGCTTCAGGCGGCCATGCCGGGCGTCCTCCAGGAGCTTCGCCCAGACACTCTCGGCTTCGCCGGTGACCACCGAATCGACCCGGTCGCCGACCTCATCCAAGCACATCGTCGCGTGAATGCCGCCCATGACGACCGGCACGCCCAGACCTCGAAAGAAAGCGGCCACTTCATAAGCGCGGTTGGCTTGCGAGGTGAAAGCGGTAATCCCCACCAGGTCCGGCCGGGGCATGGCCGGGTAGTCCGGAGCGCCCAGGTTCTCGTCCACAATCGTGATTTTCCAGCCGGGCGGTGTCAGGCCCGCCAGCACCATCAGGCTGAGCGGCTTCCACACGCGGTAACGGTTCCAGCGGCTCTCGTTGACGTTGACGATGCTGACGAGCGGATTCGAGGGATTGATCAGATAGAGTCTCATGTTCCAGCTCCGATGCGTTCCGGCTCCGTCTGTTTTGCCAGATCCAGCAATTCCTCGAGCTCTGCCTTCTGGAGCCCGGACATCTCGAGTGCCAGTTCCAGCACTGTGCGACCCGTTTCGTGCACCAGCCTGGCGATTCTGGCGGTTCGGTTGTAACCGATGACCGGTGCCAGGGCCGAGGAGCCCGGTTGCGTGGGCGGCAGCGTCAATTCTCCAAGCCCGCCGCGCGGACCGGAGCCCAGCCAGCGGATGTCGTTGGCGATCTTCACGAGGCTTGCCGCCACGGTCTTCAGCACCCCGCTGGCTTCGACGGGCACCTGCATCCCGCCCATCGAATCGGCTTCGGTTCGGAACGCTGTCATGTTGCCGGCACCTCAACCCTTTCTTTTGCCGGTTAGAGGGTGGCGCCGAGGGAACCGGCGGCCACCCGGCGTGCCATCCCGCGAGCGCCAACGACCGCTCAAGCAACCTTGACCCCAAGTTTTAACGCATTCATCATTTCAGTCCTTGTTGACGGGCATGGTTTCGAGCCGTCCCGCCTGCCCACCAACGTTTCGGGCGGCGACGGTCATGTCTTGCTGCTGTAGCATTGTTGGCCCAACATGTCCACCACATCCACGATGCCCATGACGACGGCATCGACCGGGGCGTTCATCAAATCCGGCGCGAGGCGGGCGGGGCTTCCCTGGCAGATCACCACCATCTCGCCCACACCGGCGCCGACGGTGTCCACCGCCACCAAGGTCTCCCTTCCCGCGCGGAACCGCGCCGGGTTGCGATCGTCCACGAACTGTGGACGCACGAGCAGGAGCTTGCGCCCCGCCACATGCGCGTCTTTCATGGTCGCCACGACCGAGCCTTCGACGTTGGCCAGTAGCATCGGACATTAAGCTACGTCTTGGGCTGGCCCTGTGCTATGGGGTGAAACCCTACCCTCGGAGTCGTGTGTCAATGGCTGATGACATCCAGGACACCGCTTCGAAGGGCGTACCACGCAAATTCCAAAAACTCCTCCTCCGGTCTTCTCGTGTAGTCTACCTTCCCCTCTTTCATCGCGCCCGAGGCGTCGGGAGCGTTGGCATTCCGGAGTTTCAAGACGTTCGCCAGGAACGAGATGACACGATTGTCGAATCCCTTTGCGGTGCCGGTCTGTTTGTCGAGGACAGCAATCACCAAATCCCTGTAGATCCCGCGCACACGGCCGCGAGCCTGGCCGGCGGTCACCTCGATGTCGAATGCAGCCTGTTGGGCGCTGCCGGATTTGATCCGGGTTTGCATCGCCAGGTCCAGGAACGGATCCAGGCGGGTCAGGTCCATCGCGCTGAGCGAACCGGAATAGTGGAACGAGAAGTCCGGGGGCGTGATCGGAATCGACATCTGCACCTTCAGCGTTCCGGCGTTCATGAGGTCGCCCTGCGCCTGGACCTTGACCGCGGCCGTCGCTTCGCCCCGGTTCGCGATGCCTTCGGCGGACATACTTACGGCGCCAAATGTCAGGACGGCGGAGGCGGCCCCAACGGCCAGCCTCTCGCAGTAGGCCAGGTGCCCGTTGGTGATACTGAGGCTATCCACCTGCAACGGCTGACATATTGCAGCCAGCGCTTCGTGCACCATGAGGGGACTCTTCACGAACGGCCGCGGCGGCTTGTCGCGATTGATCAACGCATCCAAGGAGGGACGGGAAAAGTGGACCGAACGGGCTCGATACGACTTTCCCTGGAGCCATTCGCCATACGCCAGACCCAACACTCTGCACTCCGGTGCGACCCCCCGAAAACGCGGTGTCCGAAAAAGGTGCGCCGCGAAGAAGGCTTCGTCGTCGACCAACGACCGCAGTTCGGTTGCTTCAGCGATCAGGTTGGAGCCCGGCACCGACCCCCGCAACCGCGCGCAGCGGATCGCGTAGTGCGCCTGGGGGAATGTCGCCTCCAGATTCGTCGCCTCGAGACTGGCCTTGGCGAGGACATCAGCCAGGGCAACCGTTCCCCAAAGCAGCCGACCCCAGCGCACGCCCGTCAGCGAGATCCGGCCGACCTTGAGCATCGCGTTGGTGCCACTGAGCGTGACCGATTGCGCGACCAAGCGATTGGCGCCTATCGCGTAATCCAAGTCGCCGATCCGCAACGCGTAACCTGGATGTGCGAGGGCAACCGCTCGCTCCGCCTTTGCTTTGCCATAGCGATTGAGGATCGAACCGCCAAATCCGAATAGAAGCACCGCCACGGCGAGGACCATCGCACCCAGGGAAAGGCCAACGCAGGTCGACAGCCTCCGCAGCGACACCTTGCCGGTATGCTTCACCACTCGTTGAAGCCTGTCCTTGACCCAGCTACGGTCGCTCAAGCCGGGAACCCGTCGCATACGACGCCGGTGATTTCATCCCAATCCGCTGGTGGCGGCTGCATTTGCGTTGGGCGTTCATTTCAGCGGGGGCACTTGCGCACCCCCGCGCTCCGCATCCTCTCAGCCGCCCAGACACTACTTGGTGCCATCCTGAATATTTTCGCCGGCCTTCTGCATGTCCTCGCCGAAGCCGTGGGCAGTCCGGCAGCCGACGCCGACAATGGCGAGGAGCCCGACAACGAAGAGCAAAAGAACAACCTGTTGAACCCGTGTGATGTGATCGATACTCATAGTCTGGTAATAAAAACCGAAAAACCGCACTCGCGCTATAGGGTGTTCACCCCATGGGAGATTTTGCGAATTCCGAGCTGCAAGCTCGAATCCGCTTCAGAGTGGCACCTGACTTTGCGTGGCGACACCGCCAATGGCCCCGGCCAGGGTCGGCGACGGAAGGGACGTTTGAATATCGCGCAGATGGCCCCACACCCCAAAGACATTGAGCAGCCAGAGGACCACCACAACCACCACCACGATGTTGAGTATCTTTTTGATCTTGCCATCCATGGGGATGTAGGTGTTGATGAGCCAGAGCAGAACTCCGGCGACGATGAGCGTGATGACAATGGTCATTAATGGCATATGCTTTCCTGTTTACGTGTCTGCGTTAGGGCGCGATCTTGTCACTCACCCACTGGCGCGCCTGGTTGAAGCCGTCCTTCAATTCGCTGTAGCCCTTCTGGAAGCCGGTTTTGATGTCACCCCAGGTGGACTCGGTGGCGTTCTTGGCCGCATCAAGCTGCTTGGTCAGCTTGGCCGTCTGCTCGCGCAACGCCTGGAGTTTGGGCTTGGCTTCGGCCTTGGCGGCGTCAGTGGATGTTTCGATTTTGGCGGCGAGTTGATCCAAATCACGGTTGATCACATCCAACTGGCCCTGCATGGCCGCGACGAATTCAGCCTTTTGCGTGTAGGCGTAGTCCTTCATCGCTTGCGCGGCCTCCTGGGTTTCCTGTTTGACCTTGTCGAACTGCTCCGCCGTGGCGTTGGGGTCTTGGTCGCCCGCTGGTTCTGCCGATGGTTTGCAGCCCACCGCGAAGGCGGTGATGGCGAGGAAGGCGATGGCCATTTGCTTGTGTTTCATAATGTTCCTGTATTTCATGTTCTGCGATTCTGGTTCTCTCACAGGTGACACACTGGGCCGGGAATTGGCCATTGGCTATGGGGTGTAACCCTACCGTGCATCCTGGGAGATGCTCACCCACCAGTTGGTCCAGCCGTTCGCCGCGCTCGTTTTAGGACCAGCTTCACCATCTCCAGAACCAGCGGCGGGATCGTTCCCACCGCGAGCAGCCCGAGGCAATCGGTGAGCGGCATGTATGACGTCTTGAGGAAACGGCCCAGAGCCGCGCTGTGCTGACTCCACACCTGAAGGCCGAAAGAAACCGAAACCACCAGGGCGAGATTGATGTTCGTGAAAAAGGGGATGCGCCAGACGGGCTTGGTGGAAGGCCAACCGGTACGGTCTCCAGCAGTGGCGCCGCCAGCCAGGCGTCCCCCTCAAAGCGACTTCAGGTCTGAAGGAATGCCAGCAGGTCGGCGTTGATCTGGTTCCTGTGCGTTTCCGCGAGGCCGTGGGGCGCGCCTGCGTAAATCTTCAGGATCGCGTTCTTGACCAGCTTCGATGAGCGGAGAGCCGCGGCGCCGATCGGCACGATCTGGTCGTCGTCGCCGTGAAGAACCAGCGTCGGCACATCGAACTTCTTGAGGTCTTCGGTAAAATCCGTCTCGGAGAACGCCTTGATGCAGTCGAAGGTGTTCTTGTGTCCGGCCTGCATCCCCTGGAGCCAGAACGAGTCCATCATGCCTTGCGAGACCTTGGCGCCGGCCCTGTTGGCTCCGAAGAACGGGCCGCTGGCCAGATCCTGGTAGAGCTGCGAGCGGTCGGTGATGCAGCCGAGACGGATTTTGTTGAACACCTCAATCGGCAGGCCGCCGGGATTGGCGGCGGTCTTCAGCATCAGCGGCGGAACAGCCGATACCAGCGCGGCTTTGGCCAGACGCTTCGTGCCGTGGCGGCCGATGTAGCGTGCCACTTCGCCGCCCCCGGCCGAGAAGCCGATCAGGACGGCGTGCGTGAGGTCCAACGTGTCCATGAGGGTGGCAAGGTCATCGGCGTAGGTGTTCATGTCGTTGCCGTTCCAGGGCTGACTGGACCGGCCGTGGCCGCGGCGGTCATGGGCGATGCAGCGATAACCGTTGGACGCCAGGGCGAGCATTTGAGCCTCCCAACTATCCGAACTCAGTGGCCACCCGTGACTGAATACGACGGGCTGACCCGAGCCCCAGTCTTTATAGTAGAGCTTGTCCCAAAAACCGCGATTTCGACAGAACGGTCATCGAAACGAACGGTGCGGATAAGCAGAACTCATGAAATGGCACGTT
>JAFGQR010000138.1 GCA_016935555.1 Verrucomicrobiota bacterium | reverse complement strand
CGCATGGCGCGCACCGAGGTGGGAATGTCCCCTTTGCCGGTGAGAAACACGATTGGCAGCGGCTGGTCGCTCCCGGCCAGCGCACTCTGCAAATCCAATCCGCTCGGCCCGGGCATCTGCAGGTCCAGCAAGACACAGCCCGGCGCATCGGCGCGCTCGGCTTGCAAAAACTCTGTCGCCGACCCAAAGCTTTGCACGGCGTAACCGCCCGCGCGCACCAGGCGTGCGATGGCATGCCGGAAGGAAGCGTCGTCGTCCACGATGAAGATGGTGGGATTGGTGGGCATGGAGTGATCGGTAATCAGTAATCAGTAATCAGTAATCAGTAATCAGTTTTTTCGCATAACCTGTTGTCATAATTCGCCATACCTTACTCACCGCTCTCCCCATTGATCACTGATCACTGATCACTGATCACTGATTACCGTCTTTCCCTCCACGGGCAGTTCAATCCGGAACATCGCGCCGCCGGCGGGATTGTTCTCGGCGCGGATGCGTCCCTGATGCGCCTCGATAATGGTGCGGGCAATCGACAGCCCCATGCCCATCCCATTGGGCTTCGTGGTGTAAAACGGATCGAAGAGACGCGCGAGCGTGCCCGGCTCGATGCCATGGCCCGAGTCGATCACCGTCAGTTCCACCTTGCCGTCGGCCCCCCGGCGAGTGCGCACCACGATTCGCCGCTGTTCGCGCGGCTCACCCGTCACGGCATCCATGGCATTGATCATGAGATTGAGCAGTACCTGCTGCAGATGGACACGGTCGCCCGTGATTTCCGGGAGAACGGCGGCAAGGTCGGCATGAAACGTGACCCCGCGCAGCATGGCGTCAGCCCTGACCAACTGCAAGGTCTCCTGCGCCAGCGAGTTCACATCAACCGGGCGACGCTCCAATTCGCGCTTCTGGAGCAAGGCGCGCATCCTGCGGATGACTTCCCCGGCGCGCTCGTCGTCCTTGCGGATGTCCGCGAGGATGGCCCGCAGGTCGTCGAGCGCCGGGGGCTCCTGTTCGAGGAACAACTCCGCCGCTTCGGCGTTAGCCAGGATGGCTCCGAGCGGCTGGTTGAGTTCATGCGCCACCGAGGCCGCCAATTCGCCCAAGGTGGAGACGCGCGCCACGTGTGCCAGTTCCGCCCGCTGCCGCAGCAGTTCGGTTTCCGCCACTTTGCGCTGGGTAATGTCCTCGAGCACGGAGATGAAGTGCCTGCTTTTGCCCGCCTCGTTTCGCACGAGCGAGACGGTCCGGTTAACCCACACCAGGGATCGGTCTTTGCGGAAATAGCGCTTCTCCATTGAGCAGCTCTTGATCTCGCCGGCCAGGAGCTTGCGCACGCAATTCAGATCCTCCTCCAGGTCATCGGGATAAGTGATCTCCTGGAAAGTCAACTGCCGCAGTTCTTCCCGAGAATAGCCGATGATCGCGCACAGTTTGTCGTTCACCCGCAGCCAGCGCCCGTCCGTGCCGATGTGGGCCATCCCCACCGCCGCCTGCTCGAAGGTCGCCCGGTTGACCTCCTCGCTTTCCCGCAACTGGTGGTCCGAACGTTTCCGGGCGAGCGCGCTGGCGAAGATTTGCGCGATCACTTCAAGCCGCTCGACCAGCGAGGCCGGCCACCCGCGTTCGACGCCGGTGGTGCTGAAACCCAAGGCGCCAATGGGCAGCTCGCCTCCAACCGACAGAGGAATCGTGACGGTGGACTTGATGCCAAAGCGGCGATAGGACTCGCGGTCCCGGGCCGCCTCGGGGGGCAGTTCGTCCAACGAAGAGAAAGAAACGGTGCGCGCAGCCAGCATTTGCTGTTGGCACCAGGGGAAGTAATCGGATGCCTGCACGGCCTCGGGCAGCGGGGCGATCACGGTGCCCTGGAGATGGGTCAGGACCATGGTGTCTGAGGCTTCGCGTGACCACTGCCACAAGGCGGACACTTCGATTCCGAGCAACTCACAGATGCGGCGTAGCGCATCCTGAATTTTCGGGTCGACCTCGCCCGGCGGAAGGTGCACAAACTTCGACGAGATGTCTGCAGTCAGGGCCGCCTCCACTTCCCCTTGGCGACGCTTGGCACGGTTGACGATCAGACCGACGATCAACGCGGTTTGGGCACCGCAAAAAACAATGACCCCGAGGATGAGCCACCGGAAGCGTTCCCAGAAGCTCAGCTCCCGAAACAGGACCACGCTGCCTGAAGGCAAACGGCCTTCGTCAATTCCCCAGCGCCGCAAGGCACGCCAATCGAACATCGGGGTGCCGTTGGTCAACACCGTCACCGGCAGACTGGCCACCGGGGCGCCGTCCAGAATCCGGCGGGCGGTCTTCCCGGCGCTGGCTCCCAACCGGTCATAACTCAAGAGCGATCCGCCCACCGCCCCGCTGCCCAGTTGCGAATCCACCAGCACATACACGGGCACACTGGCGTGTTCCAGGATCGACTTCAAAGCTTCTGCCGGAACGAAAGTCTGTCCGGTGACGTCTTGGAAGATCATGGTGTAAAGCACCACGGTGTCACCGGGCAGTCGGCCGACTGCCGCTTGCAGATCCGCCATGGGTTGGTTCGTCCAAAACTCAAAACCGGCCTGGTTGGTGAACGACTGGCTCGCCTTTCCCACTTCTCTCAGGAGATTGCGAGCCGATGAGCTAACGCCACCGATCACCACAATTCGGCGGCTGTCTGGCTGCAATCGAAAGACGAGGTCCAAGGTGCCCCGAAAATCAAAACAGGCTATGCTGGCCGTGATATTGGAGCTCAGCGATAGACTTGGAGCCACGGAGGGCATGGGATTGGGCGAAATACGCACCACAGGAACGCCGGATATCAACTCCGGGGCCGAAAGCTCGGCCACTTCAAATCCCACCGTGGTCAACATGACGTCCGGACGCTGGTGGCGGTATTTCTCGCTCAAGTAGTCACGGAACAGCCTATAATGGCTGACGCTGCTGAAGCGACTGGCATCCAGATATTCGGTGAAAACCTCAACGCCGTGGACACGGTGATCTCGCAGTTCGCCCCGCACCGCCTGTTCAATCAGGACATTGGCCGGCACGCGACTGCCCTCCTTGAACACGATCAGCACTCGCCTGGGAGTCGCAGGCGAGGCTCCGAGCGTGGCCAAAGCCAACAGCAGCAATCCACCCAAGCGAATCCACGCTGATGGTTGCACAAAAAACGGTCGCGTCACCGTTTGTTGGTTCGAGGCTACAGTATTTAAGCGATTTGCGGCGAGCATCAACTGAAAGCCATCATGCCGAATTGAACGCTTCCGTGCAATCGAAAGCTGCAGGCTTGCTTGCGGCGGCAGAATAGGCTCGCCCACGCCGGCCGCTCAGATTCAAGCCGAACTCAGTTGGACTGCGCCGCCGCTTTTCCCCATCAAGGCAAGAACACCGTGCGAAACCGTACTCGTGCGTGTGGGCGTGGGGATCCCGACGCGGAAGGCCCCCCCGACGCACCAAAGGCTGGCCCCTCGATTCGCGTGATGGGGAAGTGACATTGATGGCGTTTAGAATATCGTCCTTAGCCAACGCGAGAAAACACCCCCTCACACTTCAGCATCTTCCCCGAAGCGTCACACACCGCCCTTGGTTCGCAGTCCGCCGCTGGGATGCCCAGCTCCAGTTCACGGGACTCGTCTAAACCCCGCTGCCCGCATTGCCGATAGGCCAGATATGACTGCAAACGCGGTTCTCATGGTGGTTGTCGTGGTCCTGACTGCGGCCTTCACCAGCTTCTTCCTCTGGAAAGCGAACCAACGCGACAAGGAGCGGGACCGGCTTGCCAGGGAGCGAGACAGAGACGCTTACCGGGTGCACGCCAGCTCCCGGCCACAGAAGGCCGCGTAGAGCGGCAACCAAGGCCAGGTTGGGACGGGGGCCGCATCATGCCTCGTCACACCTGGCATTGCAGTGGAGCCGCAGGTGTTGTTTGGGCTGGCCTTGGAAGGGTCCGGTGGCGGCAATCACCTCACGGTCTGCGGCAATGACTGTCGGGAGGTTTAGCGCGAACGGGGATCGGCGACGCTTCCTCGGTGAGCGAATTGCCGTGCCGCCGTCTCAGGGCCGGCGGATGCGGTAGAATTGAGCCGTGTCAGTGGACCGGTCGGGATCGCTGAAAAGGGACCAGCCGTCGACGAGCGGGTCCCCTCCCATGGAAAGGGTGTTGGTTCCGACTGCAGACCAAGTGGGAGCCGCCGGGTTTGCGGAGGTCTCCACCACCACCGTGGCGCTGGTGGCCCATGAGATGGTGAACCCGAAGCCGTTCGACATCATGCCGAAGGCGGGAGGAAAGGCCAGGATCACCGGGTGGGGCAGCCGCCATAATGCCGTCGGACGACCGCCCAAGATCGCGCCCCAGCCCGTAGTTCCCGGCAAACGATAGACGGTCGCATGGTCGGCCCCGGAAAACGCGGAGGCATCGACTTGAGGGGCGTGACGCTGGAAACAGACTCCCGTCAGGCTGTCGCAGCCATAAAACGCCCATTCCCCGATGCGCATGACGCTCTTGCCCATGGTGACACTGGCCAGGCTGCTGCAGGAATAAAACGTCCCGTCCTCGATGTCGGCGATGCCGTCGGGGAGGGTGATGCGGGTCAGGCTGGTGCAGCTGGAGAAGGCATAATTCCCGACGCGGGTGACGCGGTCGGGAAGGGCGATGTGGGGGAGGCTGGCGCAGCCGCGGAAGGCCAGCAACCCGATGCGGGTGACGGTGGCGGGGAGGGTGACGTTGGTCAGGCCGGTGCAGGAATAGAACAGGCCCTCGGCGATATCATCGACGCCCGGGGGGATGGTGGCGCTGGTCAGGCTGGTGCTTTCGGAGAATGCCCATTCCCCGATGCGGGTGACGCCCTGGGGGATCAGGATGTGGGTCAGGCGGGCACAGCCGGAGAAGGCGTGTTTCCCGATGGAGGCGACGCCGTCGGGGATGGAGCAGCTGCCGACCTTTGCCCCGGGGCATTGGATGAGCGTGGTTCGGGTCTTGTCGAACAGGATCCCACCCGCGCTGCTGTAGATGGCGTTGGCGGAATCCACCTCGAAGGCGACGAGACCTGCGCAACCGTAAAATGCTCCGTCGCCGATGCTGGCAACGCCGGCGGGGAGGGTGATGCGGAGCAGGCGGGCGCAGTTGCGGAACGCTGCCGACCCGATGCGGGCGACGCTGGGGGGGATGGTGACGCGGGGCAGGCTCGTGCAGCCATAGAAGGCCCCGTTGCCGAGGTTGGTGACGCGGGTTCCGAGGGTGATGTTGGTCAGGCGGGAGCAAAAACGAAACGCATCGTCTCCGATGCTGGTGACACTGGCGGGGACGGTGACGCGGGCCAGGGTGGTGCAGCCATAGAACGCCGAGTTTCCGATGGTGGTGACCGGCAGGCCGTTGGTTTCGCCGGGGACGGCCACATCATCGTCGGTTCCGGTGTACAACGTAAGGGTGATGGCGCCGAGGTTGGTCGTGTACTCGAACTGGGCCTGCGCGGCCGGGGGCAGGGCCGGCCCCAGCAGCAACAGCAGCAGGAACCTCGGGGCGCAGGGGATTCCGAGACGCCCAGCCAAGGGTGCGAGAACTGCCGAAACGAGTTTGTGCTGCTTCATGGTATCCAATGCCAAGAGGCGATCATCCGCGTTCGCCGCTTGTCCGCATGAGAATAGCACGACTTGAGCCAGAGGTAACAGTTCGGGTCCGCGCGACTGGGGGCTCGGCCGCAACCGGTCGGTTTGCCGGATTCGCGTCCCTTCGCTGATTCGCGGTTCCCAACCTGGATGGTCACAGCCAGATTGTGTCATGGAATGGGACAGTGTGCCGGAGTGGACGGGGTCGTTTACCGGCATCGGTTCAGGCCAGTGCGCACGAGGGCCTGCTCGCAACCGGCCAGGGTGGCGAAGCCAGGTCCGTTGGCGCTGATACTTTCGGTGGTCCGGGAGGACCGACGACGCGGCGTGCGAATGGGTGCCCGCGTGGCGCGGTCGGCGGCCGCCACCGGGCGTCTTGCCAACTGGCTGGATTGGCCTACGCTGCCTGCCGTGAACACACGACAACCCGTGACGCGTCGAGCGGCACTCAAGGGATTGGGCGGTGCCGGGCTGGCCGCGGCGGCATTCGTTCCCAACATCGGGCGCGCGGCCGCCACGCCAATGCCCGCGCCGCAGGCGGTTCCCGGGCCCGGGGAGAGCCGGGAGTTGATCCTCAAGCGCGTGCTCGAAGCGCCGCTGATCGACACGCACGAGCACCTGATCGAGGAAAAGGAGCGGCTCCAGGGAACCGCCCATCCACGCGTGCCTTGCGACGATTGGGCGCTGTTGCTCAGCCATTACTTGGACTCCGATTTCGTGACGGCAGGCATGCCGGAGGCGGACATGGATCGCGTCCTGTCGCCGCGGGTGGATCCGGTGGCGAAATGGCCGTTGATCGCGCCCTACTGGCCGGCGGTCAAGAACACCGGCTATGCGCAGGCGGTCCGGATTTCAATCCGCGAACTCTACGGGGTGGAGGAGCTGTCCTCGGCGACGATTCGCCGGGTTCAGGCGGGCTACGAGCAGACGCGGCGGCCCGGGTTTTACCGGCGCATCCTGCAAGAGCGGGCGCGCATTGAGTCCTGCCAGGTGAACTGCCTGACGGGGGAACCCTTCAAGCAATCTGACATGCCCACGTTGCTCATGCAGGACCTGAGCATCGTGGGAATGTTCGCCGGGCCCGACATCAGGAAGTATGCCGCCCCCACCGGGATCAAGGTCGGCTCTCTGGAAGACTGGCACCGGGTGATCCGGTGGTGGTTCGACCGCTACGCCACCTACGCGGTCGCCGTGAAGTCCCAGCATGCCTACCATCGGGACATCGATTACGCGCGCGTTCCGCCCGAGGAGGCTGAGCCTGTATTCACGAAGGTCCTCCAGAAAGAGCCTGTCACCCCGGCAGAAAGGAGGCTTTTGGAAGACCACCTGTTCTGGCAGGCGGTGGACCAGGCCACGGCCCGCAATCTCCCGGTGAAACTGCATACGGGCTATTACGCGGGCCACAATTCCATGCCGTTGTCCCGCCTGCGGCGCAATGCCGGGTCCGCGGCCGAGCTTTGCCGGATGTCGCCGGACACGAAGTTTGTGTTCATGCATTTGTGTTATCCGTATTACGAGGAACTGCTTGCCGTGGTCAAGCAATGGGCCAACGCGCACGTGGACATGTGCTGGGCGTGGATCATCAATCCGGTGGCAGCCAAGGACTACCTCAAGAAGCACATCGTCACGGCGCCGATCAACAAGCTCCTGCCGTTTGGTGGGGACTACATCCCGGTGGAGCCGGTGCTGGGCCATGCCATGATCGCACGCCGCGGCATCGCCCGGGCCCTGACAGAACTCGTCCAGGAAGGGTGGCTGAACCTCGCCGATGCCCTGGACCTCGTCGACCCCATCCTCCATCAAAACGCGCGGCAACTCTTCCGACTCGCCCAAAAAGCCGGGAGCCTCCGCCGAGCGCCCTGGGCGAAGTAGCCCGCATTTCTCACCGGGAACCTGGGTAGAAATGCAGGGCAGGTCGCACAGCCACGGCGCAAGTCGCGAGCCGACGGCACACCCCCGCCGGGCGCGAGGCCGGGCGCAGCAAGGTGAAGCCCTTGCGCAGGTCCGGGGCGGCCCTCGTCCACCGGCCGAATGTTGGCTCGTCGGACCCGGTGTTTTGGGCCGCTGTGGCGACTGGCATTGTGCCGGCGTGCTGGTGCTGGTAGAACCGCAACGATGAACGCATGCCTGATCGGAGGGTTGGCCGCCGCCTTCCCTGCGCTGGTGGCGTCGGCAGGCGCGGGCGAAGCGGCATGGCCGACGCTGCCCGTGGGCCTGGACGCTTACCGCCAGTGGGAACGCTGGCCGGTCCAACGCATCGGCGCGCGCGCTCACCGCCGGACAGAAGGCAATCCGCATGCGCGTGACGTTCGCTCCCCGAAACATCCCCCTGTTCCCCGGCCGTCCGCTGGATGAGCAGGCCTGGAGCGAAATCCGTTACGACGCCTGCTGCTGGGTGTTGCCTTGATCCGGGTGGATTCGAATCGAACGAACGGCTTCGAGGTTTCACGGAGGAATCGTGTACAGGTCAGGATCAAGAGGTGCCCCCCAGGGGGCATTCGTCTGATGGCCACGCCAATGCCCGCACGCGCCTACCAGCGGCGGTAGGGTCCGTGATAATAGCCGTGATAATAATACCGGTAAGGCGGCCCGTACCAGGGCGGACCGTAATAATACCAGGACGGACCGGGATGCGCCGGAGGGACGACATACACCGGCGGCGCGGCCTGCACGGCTGGCGGCGGCACGGTCATGTCGAAATAAATCCGGCCCGGGATCCTGTCGTCGGGCGTCAGGCCGCGGCCGGTCCTGTAGATTCTGACTTGGGGGAACTGGTTGGTGTGGATGGGGAGGGCCCTGATCCAGAAGACATGGGAGCCGAAGTCATGGAAGGTGCCATTGCGGTCGCCGAAGACCTTGATGGTGATGGGCGCGTCGCCCACGTATTCGCCGTTGACCTCGATGCGGGCTCCCGGAGCGGAGGCTTCGACCAACACGGGATACGCCATGGTGCGCTCAGGTCCCGGTTCCGCCCCCGGCGGCAGGCTGCGGCAGCCTGTCAGACCACCGATCCCTGCCGCGGCCAGAGCGAGGATGATCCTGGTTCTCATGGCGGCTATATAGCCTGAAACCCGCCCCTGCACAAGAGGGAGCCTCCGGCAGGATGGAGGCCCGCGCGCATGGGCCGGTCTTGGGGAAGTTGCAGCGGGACATCGCGCCCTGCTTGGCCCGGTCCTTGCCAGCCCCCTGACGGATTTCCAGGCAATCCCGCGAGCCAGGGATTCTCACGAAACGCGGATTTACTTCAGCCGGCCTTTCCCGTTCAATCGGGCGCATGTGGTTTCGCAACACGTCGCCGGGGGCGCGCTGGCCGCGCGGGTCCGGCGCAGGCGCAGTCGCATGAATCCGCCGGCGGTGGAAACGCTTGGCTTGATTGCGGGCAACCGGTCGTTGCCGCTGATCTTCGCGCGGCAAGCGCGTCGGATGGGGGTGGGGCGTCTGGTGGCGGTCGCGTTTGAAGGCGAAACCGACCCGGGACTGGCGCAGTGTGTGGACGCGATCGTCTGGCTGAAGGTCGGGCAACTGGGCAAGATGATTGCCGCGTTCACCGAACGCGGGGTCCGCCAATGCGTGATGCTCGGCCAAATCGCCCCCCGCAACCTGTTCGATGTCCGGCCCGACCTGCGCGCCCTCGCCGCCCTGTGGCGTCTCAAGGAAAAAAACGCACACACGCTTTTCGGCGCGATTGCGCGCGAGCTGGAGCGCGACGGGGTGGAGTTGATTCCCGCGACCCCGTGGCTTGAGCCGCTCATGCCCGCCGCCGGTTTTCACCGCGGCGCGCGTCTGACGGCCGCCCAGGAGTCGGATGTTGCGTTCGGGCTGCGCCTCGCCAAGGCGGTGTCCCACCTTGACATTGGCCAGACCGTGGTGGTCAAGAACGGCACGGTGCTGGCCGTGGAAGGGTTCGAGGGCACGGACGCGTGCCTGACGCGCGGCGGCGAGCTGGCCGGACGCGAGGGTGGCGCGGTGGCGGTGAAGGTGGCCAAGGAACACCACGACATGCGCTTTGACATCCCGTGTCTCGGGCCGCAGACCGTTGCCACTTGCGCCGCGGCGCGGATTGCGGTGCTGGCGTTCGAGGCGGGCAAGACGCTGCTCCTGGAGCAGGAAGCCATGGAGGCACTGGCCCGCAGGCATCGCGTGTCGCTGGTTTCCTGCCCGCTGCCCGGCGGCTGCACGGAAACCGCGGCGAGCTGACCGCAGCTGCTGCCGTCGCCGGGCCGCGCCTTGTTCCATTGCGGACGGCGGCCAAGAAGCGCGCGGGATGTTTTGGGGAAAGGTGGGAGGAGGCGCCCTTTCGAAGGCCGCGTCGATCCACACCTCCGGCGTGTGTGGCGGGGTGGGCGCCGACCGGGCCGGGAGGCCGGGGGCCAGACCGGCGCATCCCCGGGTCGCCAGCCGCGGTCGGAGCGCGGGACTGCGCGCCGCCACCGACAACTCCCGGATGCACCGGGGCCGGAGCGCCGCCGAAATAAAAGTCGCGTTGGGAGCGTGTTTAGTGTATAAGTATTGCGGAACAACTCCGGAAAGATGAACAGAGCACGTTGTATTGCGGGGGATAGATTTTGTCTTCGGGTCGGGGAAATCCCGGTGTGGGCGCTGGCGCGGGCATGGGGTTTGGGAGTGTGCCTTTGGGTGGCCGGCGGGGCGTTGGGGGCGTGGGCGGCCGAACAGCCGCCCAACGACTACTGCACCAACGCCATTGTCATCCCGGCCGACCAGGGTTTCCCCCAGTTCGCTCCGATCATCTGGGATGTCTCGGGGGCGACGACCAACGGCGATCCGATCATGGAGGAGTTTGAATGCAGCCTGGCCCGCATCCCCATCAACAGCGTCTGGTACCGCTTCCGGCCGGGTGCGGATGGCACCTATGTTTTTTCCACCGCTGGATCGACGGCGACGTTCACCAACCTGGACACGGTGGTGGCGGTGTATGAGGCGCCGGGAGGCTGTGACGGTCCACTGATCCTGGTCAACTGCAATAACGATGTCGAAGCGGACTTCCGCGCCGCGATGTTCGCGCCGCTGTCCGCCGGCACGGACTACCTGGTTTTTGTGGCTCTGTTCTATGTGTATACCGGCGAGGACGGCACCAACACGCTGCAGCTCGAGGTGGATTCGGTGGCCCCGCCTGCCAATGACACGTGCGCAACCGCATGGCTGGTTCCCACCAACGCCGCGCTGCCCTATCTCACACCGGTGATGGACATCGCTGCCGCCGACAACGGCAGCCCCGTTCTGCTTCCCGAATGCGTGTATGAAGGCTGCCAGACCCTCCGCAGCGTCTGGGTCGAATTCCGCCCGGCGGTCACGGCGGAATATGCGCTCTCTCTGTGCTCCGAGCTCACCGACACGGCGGTGTACGACACCCTGATGGCCGTGTATGCGGCTCCCGACGGCTGCGGCGGCACGCTGACGCCGGTGGCATGCAACGACGACGACGAGACGTGCACCTGCGAATATCAATCGTGGCAGTCCCACATTGAAACCGTTCTCACCAACGGGATGCGCTACTACATCGTGATCTGGCAAGTCCGCGCCGTCGAGGATGCGGTCGACGAGCTGTTGCCGGGCAATTCATGCGTCCAGCTCGCCATCTACGATCCCAACCGCTTCGCCGTCGAACTCGATTCGATGGGCAGCGGCTTTTATCGCCTCCGTTTCGCCGGCATTCCCAGCCGGCTCTACCAGGTGGAAGGCAGCCACGACCTCCGCCAGTGGACCTACCTGGGCGACCCCACATGGTTTGCCGACCAGCGCCGGTTCATCCTGGATTACATGGCCGCCGGCGATCCCCACCAGTTTTTCCGCGTCAGACGGCTCTGAGCCGCACCCCACCCCACCCCCACGCCCCCGCAACGGCTTGGGCGGCCGCCTGGCCGCAAACGCGGCGCCCCGGCGTGCCGCCTGCGCGTCCCGCCCTGCGCGGGTTGGGTTGCGGGGTTTACAGACTCTTTACACCCGGGTTATCATGCGCGTGTTACGGTGGTTCTGCAGAAAACGGCTGGCCCGGCGCCGCCATGAGCCTCAAGCAGCCTTCCGCCTCCGTCCTTCGACGGACTGGGAAGCGGCCTGAAGGCCGCGCCTCGCCCATCGGCAGCCGGTCCCGCGCGAGGCGGGGCGGCTTCAGGTGGTGTCGGTTCGTGGCCGATGAGGAGCGCGATGCCTGGTGGATTGGCCCGTTGGGGCGCAGGCAGAGCTGTCAGGGTGCCGCCTTATGAACACGCCATGTGTGCTGGTTGTGGAAGATGACGCCGCCATCCGGCGGGGGCTGGCGGACGCGCTTCGCTTTGCGGGCTTTGACGTGCTGCAGGCTGCCAACGGCAGGGACGGCCTGGCCCAGGCGTTGCGCGCCACGTATGATCTGCTGCTGCTCGACCTGATCCTCCCCGGCCCCAGCGGCTTCGACATCCTCCAGGCCGTCCACGAAGCCCGCCCCACCCTGCCCGTCATCATCCTCACCGCGCGCGGCGAGGAAGCCGACCGTGTCCGGGGGTTGCGGCTGGGTGCGGACGACTACGTGGTGAAACCGTTCAGCGTGCGCGAGCTGCTGGCGCGGGTGGAGGCGGTGCTGCGCCGATCCCCCGCACGCCCCCACCACGTCGAGAAAATCCCCCTGCCGCAGGGCGTCGCCGACCTGGCCCGCCGCGAAGCCCGGTTCCCGGACGGCCAGCGCAGCGAACTCTCCGAGCGCGAGGTCGAACTGCTCCGGTACCTGGCGGCAAACCCCGGACGCGCCATCTCGCGGGACGAGATCCTGCAGCGGGTATGGCGGCTGGACCCGAAACGGATCGAGACCCGGACCATCGACATGCATATCGCGCACCTGCGCGAGAAGCTGCGCGACGATCCCGATGCGCCGCAAGTGCTGCTGACCGTCCGGGGGAAAGGCTACATGGTTGCGGCCCCAACAACCGACTCGCCAAGGCCAAATGCCGACTGAACTCCCCACCCCCGGTCTCGACCCCCTGCGGGCACGGCCGCGTTGCCGGCCCGCACGGCTTCCCCCTGCCCCGCGTCGCTGCTCAGTCCGCGTCTCGCTCCCATGAACCGTCCTTTGCATGTCTGGCTTGCGTTCGCGCTTTGCGCGGCGGTGGTGTTGGCGGTGATGACGTGGGTCAGCCTCACCACGCTGCGTCTGGACCGCCTCCAGTTCGCGGCGGGCCAGACGGCCGAACTCGAGGAGCGGGTTCGCCTGGCGCTGTGGCGGATGGATTCGTGGCTGGCGTCGCTCATCGTCGAGGAGAGCGCGCGGCCGGCGGCGGCCTACGAGGCGTTCCAGGCGGCGGCGCGCGCCTACACGAAAACCTACAGCCAGCTCAAGCAAGGCGACGTGCTGGTGCCGTCGCCACTGCTGCATTACGCTTCCAGCAACATCCTGCTGCACTTCCAACTGCACCCCGACGGCCGCCTGACCTCACCCCAGGTGCCCGCCCCTCCACAACGCGACCTGGCCGCGCCCGGCATCGATTCGGGAGCGGACGTGAAAACCGCGTCGCGTCGCCTCGCGGCCCTGAGGCGGTTTCTGGACCAGCCGGCGTCCGGTGCCCCGCCCGTGGAACCGGGGCCAAGAGCCGGGCCGGCGCCGCCGGATTTCGCGGCTGGATCGGGCGACGACCACGGGGCGGTGCTGCTGCGTCAGGCCATGCTGCCGCCGCCGGCGCTCCCCCTGCCGGCGCAGGAGGTTGCATCGGGGCAGCCGCCTGTGCCGCCCCAGGTTTTCAACACGCCCGCGCAGATGGCCCAGGCCCAGGCCTACCGCAACACCGCCGAGTTCAACATTCGCGCCAACACCTTTCAGCAGGCGCAACAGAGGCTCTCCGTGAACAATCTCAAGATGCTCCAAAGCGAAGCTCCCTCCCTGTCGCCGCCGGAGATGCCCGCGGGTGAGCCCAGCCGGGAAGGTTTGTTCCGGGCGTGGTGGCTGGGCGACGCGCTGGTGCTGGCGCGGCGGGTCGACCGGGGAAAGACCTTCGTGGTGCAGGGTTGCTGGCTGAACTGGACCAACGTCCGCACCGCCCTCCTCGGCCTCGTTGCCGACCTGTTCCCGTCCGCCCAACTCCAGCCGATGCGCGCGCCCAACGGCGAGCGCCATGCCCGCATGCTGGCCGCCCTGCCGGTGAAGCTGCTGACGGGGCCGGCGCCGCCCGCGCCGCCCCGCCGCTTGACGCCGCTGCAGCTTTCGCTGCTGGTGTCGTGGGCGGGCGTGGCCCTGGCCGGCCTGGCAGTCGCGCTGCTGCTGCACGGGGCCTTATCCCTGAGCGAGCGGCGGGCGGCGTTCGTGTCGGCGGTCACCCACGAATTGCGCACCCCGCTGACGACGTTCAAGCTGTATTCTGAGATGCTGGCCGGGGGCATGGTGTCCGACGACGCCACGCGCCAGTCGTATCTCGCCACGCTGTGCGCGGAAGCCAACCGCCTCGGGCATCTCGTGGAGAACGTGCTGGCTTACGCCCGGCTCGAACGCGGCCGCGCCCGGCATTGCGAGGAACGCCTCACGCTGGGCGAGCTGGTGGGCCGCGTCAGACCCCGCCTGGTCCAGCGGGCCGAACAGGGCGGCATGACCCTGTCCGAGGACGTCGCCCCTGCCGCCCGCGACACCGTGGTGCGGGTGGACGTGTCCGCCATCGAGCAGATCCTGTTCAACCTCGTCGACAACGCCTGCAAATACGCCGCCCCCACCGCCAATCCCAAAATCATCCATCTCGAAGCCCTGCCCGACCCCGGCCCCTTTGCCATGCTGCGCGTGCGCGACCACGGCCGGGGCATCAGCCCCCCGGCCGCCCGCCGCCTGTTCCGGCCGTTCAGCAAATCCGCCCGCCAGGCGGCCCACACGGCACCCGGAGTCGGCTTGGGCCTGGCGCTGTGCCGCCGCCTCAGCCGCAGCATGGGAGGCGACCTCCGCCTGGCCGACTGCCCTGCGCCCGGCGCCGCCTTTGTCCTGTCCCTGCCCGTGAGCGCGGCCGGCCTGGCCGGGCCGTAGCCGGCGTGGCCCGGCCGCGAGCGGTTCTCCACCACCGGCGGCCGGCCGCCCAACGCTCGCCAATGCGGAAACTTCGCGATGGGCACGGTGAAAACGTGCTTGCCGCGCCGGCCTGGAAGACAAAAGATCGCTCGCGTTGAAACCTCATTTGCACACCACCATGATCACCCTTCTTCAGGCGGGCTCGGCGGCGGGCCTTGTGCTCGCGCTGGCTTCCCGCGCCGCCCTTGGAGCGGACCCCGTTCCCCTCACACCCCTCTCTGCCCAGGAAGCGCTGAGCACACTGAAGGGGAAACGGATTGTTTCCGTGCAGGATTACAAGAAGATCAACCCGCTGGACCAGTTCGGATGGGGCAAAGTGAATGCGGAGATCGACGACTACGATCGTCTCTATCCGCAGCGCCTGAGACAGCAGCTCGGTCTGGAGGTTGTCACGGTAAGCTCGAGCGAGTTGCTTGCCGGAATGAACACCGTGCCTGCGGCCGAGGCCGAGAAGATTGCCGCGATCTGGATGGGCGAGGCGACGGAGGTTGAGATTGTCAAGCCGAAGGATGTGATCAGAAATGCGCGGCTTTACCTCGCTCTGAAGGCGCTTTTGAAGAAACACCATGGAGCCGCCATCACGATGACGACCTGGCACCTGGCGGGAATGAACAACCCCAAGGGACCCGTAACCGACGTCATGCTTCCCTTGTCGATTCTCGAGTTCAGCAAGGAGCACATCCCTTCCTCGTGCCAAAGCCACATCGACTGCCTGGCCACCATGCTGGCCGGAACATACCTGACTGGGGGCGCCATGGGTTTTGACGGGGACGTGCTGAACGACCACGCCTTCGAGCCAACGGGCGAGCGACCGAAGAACGTGATCGTCATCGGTCACTGCGGGGCCCCCATCAACCCTCATGGCAATGACAGGCTCCCGTATCTCATCACCGACCATGTGATTCACAACAACACGTGGGCCAGGCAATTCGGCAAGGACACGATCCCCGTGGCCACCACGGTGCGCTGGCCCGAGGGAGAGCGCGCCACGGTGGTGAAGTTCGATGTCTATCGGGCGAAAATCTCCATCTTCACCGGCACCGTTCTCGATGGCGAAGCACTCTACCGGAACTTCCGGAAAGTCCTCTGCAGGAACAAGATTGTGGTCCGCATGGATGACCCCGCGACGTGTTACCTCCTGCCGTCCAATCCCCGGGCAGGGGCGTTTCGCGACTGGTTCGGAAGCTGGGGCTGCCACCAGGTCGTCTTCTACGGCGATCTCAGGGAGAAATTCGAAACACTCGCCCGGCTCGCCGGCTTCCAAGTGGTGAAGTAAACGCCGGGTTAGGCAAGACCTTCGCATCTGTCTGACGGGCATCCCTGTCAAGGCTGCGTGCCTTGCAACGGCAGGAACCGCTGCGAGGCGGCGCTCAACGGGATGTTGTCGCGCACCGTGGTACCAGCCGACCATGCAGCGGCGGTAGAGTGCCTGGCGCGTGGCGTTGGCCCCGCCGCAGAGAAGCGCGCTCAAGAAACTGGCCGGGTCTTTGCGGATCGGTGTGATCGGGAACGCGGTCTCAATACTTCAGCACCCGGGTTTCGCCCTGTTTGAAGGGAACCCGCACGCGCGGGCCATGACCGAGCGGTGTGTCGTCCAGCGCGTCGAAAACCGGCACCGCCCGGCCCACATCCACGGTGACCGGCCCGGCCGCATGCGCCTGGATCGCCAAATAACCCTCCGCCGCCCATACCGGCACATTCGCCTCGGTGAACAGGTGAATCCCGGCCAGCTTGGCAAGGGCGCGCAGAAGTTCCGGCGTCAACCGCGGAGTTCCGACGAAAACATCCCATCCTCCCTCGTCGTCCCATCCCCCCGTTTGGGCCGCCCCCACTGTCAGCTCAGTGCCGGACACACCTCTGCCGCGGCGGTGTCGTCGTGCCGCCACGGCGACGGATCCATCGGCGTATGTGGCCCAGGTTTCCTCGGGGTGCGCCTCGACGGCGAACAGGGGTTGGATGGCGGTTCTGGGTCCAAACGAAGCCGTCAGGCCACGCCTGCGACCCTCTTCGGTCGGGGCTGCCTCGGCTGACGGCAGGGTGACCGGGTGGGCCTTGAAGCCGGCCACCTCGGGGATACCCGCCACGTCCTGCCGGTCGGGATACAGGGAACCTGGCGCCCAGCACCAGACCCGGGTGATGCCGGCGGTTGCGCGCCGGCAAGCCGCCGCCAGCGCAACGACGTGGTCGGCCATCTCGATTTGCTGGAACCGGGCGAAATCGATCAGCCGCTGCTCGCGGGCAGGATCGCGGAGGAACCCGAACGGATGTCCACGGCGCTCCTCATCGGTGGGTATCATGGCGGCTTCGGAATCAGGACGGCCGCGGGATTTCAGCCAGACGCGAAACGCGGCCACCGTCGCTGCGTCGTAGCCGCTCAGCGGACGTTCCCAGGAGCCCAGGTAGAACCACTCGCCGGTGTTCTGACCGCACGGATGGATGCCGGCGAAATGGCGGGGAAACGCCTCGCAGAGATGCCGGCAGAGCCTTTCCAGGTGCGCCGCGGCATCGGCGCGGCAGGTCCGGTCGGAGACGCTCGCGTGGTCGGCGCGGACCTTGTCCAGATCGTAGACCATGCGCGATTGCGGGTGCCGCTCGAGCCACCAGCCGGGAGCATCCACCCCTACCCGCGGAACAAGCAGCACCTCTGGATTCACGAAGATGATCCGGCGGCACAGACTGTCGATGGGCGACCAGTCCGCCGGACTTTCAGGCGGGGACCAACAGTTCGGCGCGCTGAACGAAACCAGGTTGACGCCCGCGTCCCGGGCCAGGGCGACCTGGCTCAGGAACGGGCCCGGCGGCCCGCCAATGTGATTCCACGTGCCGTTGGCGATTTGGTAAAGCGCCGGCTGGATCGCACGCCCCGGAGTGGCCCTCGCCCGGAACGTGCACCGGTAAGTGCGGCCGGCCCGGAAACCAAGCCTCGGGACGCTGTGAAAATGAAAGTCGGGCCAACGACCGTTGGGCGGCTCGACCAACGTCACATGCAGGGCGCCATCGGAGACTTCCCATTTGCCAACGGTGATGGCGGAGGGCGGCGGCCAGGTGTGCCAGGTGGCGGCGAAAACCGACGGCTTGTCGAAACTGCCCGGCGGGAGCAGGTCCTCGCCGGTCTGCACATCGCGCACCCGCACGTCCGCAAGGTCGATCTTCCCGGCCAGTTGACCGAAACGAAAATGGAGGGTGCCCTGCTGCCGCACGTCAATGCCGGGGCAGAACTCGAAGTTCTGATCGGAACAGTCCGCCGAACGCCGACGCGGCTGGGACGAGCATCAGGACTCGAGCGAACGGATTCATGTGTGGGTTGATCAACCGGTTTCACGCAAGCCTGCCAGCTCAATCCTCCGGAGTAAAGAGGGACGCTGCGGCCTGCTGAGGCTGGCTGGGCCGACAAAAGCGCCACTCGGTGGTGGTGGGCCCAGCAGGATTTGAACCTGCGACCAAGCGATTATGAGTCGCCTGCTCTGACCCCTGAGCTATGGGCCCATTACCCGAAAGGAAAGCACTTGCTGACAGGCGATGCAAGCGGTGTCTGCACTTTGAGGCTGCTTGCGTGTAAGCGACGAGAATGGGCGGGAGTTTGGCGCGGAGGCGCCGGGCGAGTTCGCGACTGGGCGCAGACACGATGTCTGCGGGCATGGCAAGAGGGCGGTCGGCAACGGCGATCCAACCGGCCAGCTCGGTCGTTGCGTTGGTGCAATGCCACCAGGTTTCGAGCGCTTGGGACGGGTGCATGACCAGCGTGCCCCGCGCGTTGGTCGGATGGTGTTGCTCGAAGATTCGGACCTTTGGATTCGCCCGATTGGTTCATGTTTTGCTGCGCCCCATCCGGCATGACGAAGCAACATATTCTGGTGGTGGACGACGAAGACCAGATTCGCGAGCTGCTGGCCATGTATTTGACCAGGCAGGGCTACCGCGTTTCGACTGCGGCGACGTCGCATGAGACCTGGCAGATGGTGGAGCAGGAGGCGGTCGACCTGGTGGTGTTGGACATCGGGCTGGCCGAGGAGGACGGACTGCAATTGTTGCCCAAACTCAAGGCCAAACATTCCCAGGTGCGCGTCGTCATCCTCACCGGCATGGGGTTTGTTGAGGATTTGTTGCAGGAAGCCCAGCAGCAAGGAGCCGACGGTTACGTGAGCAAAGTGTTGCCTTTGGACGAGTTGCTGATGGCTATCCAGCGCATCCTCAAACCCGTAGGAGCGGGCCTCGAATACTGCAGCGGCTGAGCCGGATCCCGCACCGCCTACCGGCCCGCACCCCCGCCCGGCGCTTCTTCTGCGCTGTGCGTCCCGAACCGGCCCACGCACAAGGCTGCTGCCGTTTTGGCGCGGACGTCACAAACTGCCCCCCCGGACCGGCAGATCTTGCCCGTCCGCTCCGCGCTCGCCACCTGAGATGCTGCCTGCGGCATCGTTCTGCCGACGCGCCGGCGGGGTGGGTTCATGGAGGACGAGCACAGGCGGGAGGGCGTTGCATGGCCACGGGTCGGTGGAGGGAGGGATGGCTGTCCGGCTCTTGACGGCCGCGCTTTGGAAGATGACGCTGCGCCTGCGCAGGTTGAATTCGACGAACCGACGATGAAGATCCTGGTCATCTCGCTGGCGGGCATTGGCGACACGCTGATTGCGACGCCGATGATCCACGAGCTGCGCCTGCAGTTTCCGGACGCGGTGATTGACGCGTTAGTGCTTTGGGCGGGCGCGAAGGATCTGCTGGCCGGCAATCCCTGGCTCAACACCGTTCACCAACACAACTTCCTCCAGCTCGGCCGCCTGGCCACCATCCGCCGCCTCTTCAGCCTGCGCCGCCTCCGCTACGACGTTTCCATCAACGCCCATCCCCAAAGCAAAATCCACTACCGAATCGCCGCCTGCCTGATCGGCGCGCCCCGGCGTCTCAGCCACCGCTACGACAACTGCGGCCGTCTCGACCGCTGGCTGGTCAACTGCTCCCTGCCCCAAGACTACAGCGTCCACTCCGCCGACAACAATTTCCGCCTGCTGCGCCTGCTCAATCCCCAGGCACAGCCCAGCGTCCACAGCCTCGAATTGTTCTTCAACCCCCGGGAACTCGCCGCCGCCGAGGCGCAGGCCGCGGCCCTCAAACACGCGTCCCGCCGATTGCTCGGCGTTCATACCGGGTCCGGCAGGACCAAGAACCTCGCCCTCAAACGCTGGCCCATCGATCACTGGACCGTTCTGCTCAGGCGCGTGCTTGCGCGCTGGACAGACTGCACAGTTGTGCTCTTCGGCGGCCCCGACGAGCAGGCCGACAACACGCGCCTGCTCCGCGACATCGCGGACCCGCGGCTCGTCGCGCCTCCGACCCGTTCAATCCGCGAAGCCGCCGCCCTGTTGCGGCACTGCGACGCCTTTCTCAGCGTGGACAACGCCCTGATGCACTGCGCCGCCGCCGTCCAGGTTCCCCGCCACGTCCTCATCGAATCCCCCACCTTCGGCCCCACCCTCGAACCCTATCGGCGCCCCTACACCCTCGTCCCCAACCCGGCCGTCCACGGCCGCAATCTCGAGTTCTACCGCTACGACGGGCGCGGCATCCGCGGCTCACGCCGCGAACTGCTCCGCTGCATGCGCGCGGTCACGCCCGAGGCGGTGTTCGACACGCTTGCGCGGGTGCTGGCCGACTGAAACATGCCCGTCCCGGTCCGGGTCCGCGCAGCACGAGCTTCGAGCGAAGGCTACTCGTTGATCGGTTTGAATTTGAACTTCTGCCCGCCAATGCTGGCTTCGTACATCAAGCCGCCCTTGGCGAGGGTGAACACGGCGACGCCGAGCTGGTATTTCGCATTGCGCGACGCGCCTTCGGCCGCGGCCACCGCGCTGACCTGCGCGCTGAACGCAAACTTGCCCTGCTTGAAATCACTGAGCGCGCGGTCGGTCTCGAAAAAAATCAATTCCGCATAGGACTGCCCGCCCAACTGGAATCCCACGGTGATCTGGCTCAGGCTGGTTTCGCCCACGAGTTTGTCCTTCTCATACACCAGCCCGCGGCCGTGCGCGCCGCCAATCCCAATGGCCCCCTTGCCCACGCCCGGAAAAATGGCGTAGCCGCGCGCCTCGTCGAAGAACTTTTGAAGGCCGGAATCGGTTTTTTTGAAAAGGGCGATGGCGTCTTTGGCATCGGCTTCGAGCCGGTGGGCTGCGCGGGCGGGGCTGCTGGCGATACAGGCCACGGCTGCTGCCAGCGGCCACAGGAGGAGACGGATGTGTGTGTTCATCATGGGTGCATCAGTCAAATCGCCGACTCATGGGTTCCGGCGATTACGGTTCTCTGCAGGTTTCAGGCTGCCGGGCCAAGTTAGCGGCAGAGCCTGCGGCTGTCAACCGGCCCGCGCGGCCATGGCGGCGAGCAAGGTCCCAGCGAAGGGTTGCATTTCGACGCGGATCCCGTCATGGTGGCCCGGGCCGGGCGGCTCAGGGCCGCGTTTGCCCGTTGTGTTGAGAATAGCGTCGTTGCGTTCTGGCATGGCACCCACGACGCCGCGCAGAATCGCCGCTGTCGGTCGTCTGGCGTCTCGGGCTTCGCTCAGCCATCGGCTTCTATGATTGTCTTTGTTGTCGGGCTGCTTTTGCTTGTTGCCGGCTATGCGGTTTACGGGCGGGTTGTGGCCTCCACGGTCCGTCCCGATCCCAGCCGGGTGACGCCGGCGATTGCGTTTGCGGACGGAGTGGATTACGTGCCGATGTCGACATGGCGGGTGTATTTGGTGCAGCTGCTGAACATTGCGGGGTTGGGGCCGGTGTTTGGGCCGATCCTGGGGGCGTTATGGGGGCCGCAGGTGTTTTTCTGGGTGGTGTTCGGGTGCATTTTCGGCGGGGCGGTGCACGATCTTTTGATCGGGACCATGTCAGTGCGCAACCGCGGGGCGGGTTTGCCGGACTTGATTGGCCACTATATGGGGGCGGGGGCGCGGCATCTGTCCACGATGTTCATTTTGCTGCTGATGGTGCTGGTGGGGACGGTGTTTGTGAAGGGGCCGGCGGAACTGCTGGTGAAGATTCTGCCGGCGGAGAAGCTGGGGGGGTGGTTGGGGGGGGGCGCGGCGAGCTGGCTTGAATCCACGTCTTTTGGTTTGTCGCATTGGATATGGATCGTGATGATGGTTGTCTACGGGTATTATCTGGTGGCGACGATGTTGCCCATCGACAAGATCATCGGCCGGTTTTATCCGTTTTTTGCGGCGGCGTTGCTGGTGATGGTGGGCGGGTTGGGGATGGCGCTGTTCACGGGGCAGCTCTCGACGCCGCCGTTCACATTGAAGAACCTGCATCCGCAGCAGCTGCCGGCGTGGCCCTTGATCTTCATCACCGTGAGTTGCGGAGCGGTGAGCGGGTTTCACGCCACGCAATGCCCCCTGATGGCGCGCTGTTTGAAGAGCGAGCGCCATTTGCGCGTGGTGTTTTACGGGGCGATGATTGCCGAGGGTTTCATTGCGTTGATTTGGGCGTCGGTGGCGCAGGGGTTTTACGGGAGCCACGAGGGACTGATTGCCGTGCTCAAACCCGGTGGCGGCGGTCCGGGTGCGGTTGTGCACAATGCGTGCATGACCACCATGGGATGGTTCGGCGGCATGCTGGCCATCCTTGGTGTGGTCGTGCTGCCCATCACTTCCGGCGACACCGCGTTCCGCGTCAGCCGCCTGATGCTGGCCGATTATTTCCGCCTGCCGCAGACGAGGATACGGAACCGCTACGTTCTCGTGCTGCCGCTTTTTCTGATCTCGTTTGCGTTGAACTTCGTCGATTTCAGCGTGATCTGGCGCTATTTCGGCTGGGCGAACCAGACTCTGGCTGCGGTCGCCCTGTGGAGCGGCACCATTTTTCTGGCGCGCCGGCGCAGCTGGTGGTGGCTGGCGTTTGTTCCGGCCGTGTTCATGACGGTGGTGACGACCAGCTATATCCTTGTCGAGAAGGTCGGTTTCGGACTGAATCCCGCGTTGGGGGTGTGGCTGGGCCTGCTGGTGGGGGTCGCCGCCGCAGCCTGGTTTCTCTTCCAATTGCCCAAGATGCCGCCGGAAGCCAGCGACGCAGCCATGGCCGCCCATCCGTCGGACGCGGAGCGGTCGTCGGATTCGCTCGCGTGCTGAGCGCGCCGCGGGACCCATCATTTTGCATTTGGGAGACGGGGTTCGACAGGGGATTGTGCAGGCGCAGCGTCAAGGGGTGTGTCGTTGTTCCGGGCGCGCCGCAGGATCGACACGCGCCCGCGGTTTCCATTGACTTCGAGCCAGTCGCCCGTGCGGATGAGCTGGGTGGCTGCGGTCACATTGGTCACCGCGGGCAGGCCGAGTTCGCGGGCGACGATGCTGCCATGGGACAGGATGCCGCCCTGGCCCATGACGACGGCGGCTGCGGTCACGAAATACGGCGTCCAAGCCGGGTCGGTGAAGGGGGCCACGAGGATTTCGCCGGGACGGACCTGCTCGTGGTGGTTGGTGCGCAGGATCACCCGGGCCGGTCCCGCGACGACGCCGGGAAACACCGGGATGCCGGTCAACACCCGGGGCAGGTCGCCCGGTTCGGACTCCGCGGGCGATTGGGATTCGAAGCGGCCGAAAACGACGGCGGGCGGTCGCAGGCGCAGGTCGCTTTCATAATCGCGGCGGCGTTGGTCGAGGACGGTCTGCATTCCCGCCGGCACCCGGCCGGCGCACAGGCCACGAATTTCGTCCAACTCAAGGAAGAACAGGTCGTCGGGCCGGCGAAGCACGCTGTCGCGCGCGAGGTGCTCTCCGAGGGCCAGGAGAATCCGGCGCAGCAGGGTAAGATGGCGCACGGCTTGGTTTTTCCATGCTTCGCGGTTGACAGCCAGTTTCTGGGCGCGGCGCAAGGAGTGGAGGAAGATCCATCGTCGGAGGGGATTTCGCAGGCGGCGGCGGCATTGGTCGGTGAGGTCCTGGCGTTCGCGGGCCAGGCGGCGCTGGTTCTCGACGGGGTTGGACTGTCCGATGGCTTGGACATAGCCGCGGACGATCTCCAAAATGTAATCCGGCGTTTCCGACCAGCGCGGATTGAACAGTTCGAGTTCTCCGCGACAATGGTGGCCGTGTTCGTGCATAAACGATTCCCAGGCCGCCAGGAACGCGCGGCCGGGCGGGGTGGTGCCGAGCCGGGCCCGCACCGCGGGCCAAGCGTCTTTCGCGGACAACGCGGTGGCGGTTTCCGGGTTGGCTTGGGCCAGGACCGCCAGCCGCCACAGCGACAGGCCGGCTTCGGTTTCCGGCATGTCGCCCAGGGCGGCGAACAACCGATAGCCGAGCGTCAGATGCGGATCGTTCAGCCAGCGGCGGCAGGCCATGTGAAACACCGGCAGGGCGGCGGCCTGGGTGCCCAGGTACAGCAAGTCCCAACCGCGGAACCCCGCGTCCAGGAACGCCTCGAAGTGTTGAAGCAGGTTGGACATTGGCATCGCGGTGAAATCGAGACGATGCCATGTGTCGTTGTTTGTCTTGAGCCGTGCGGTCCAAGCATCACCCCGGCTGGGGGAATGGGTGATGAGATCCCACGCGACACGCGGCAGGGACAGCAGGTACTTTGGCCAGCGAAAGCCGAGGTCGGGCAGGTCTTCGTCGGGGATGCGCATCAAGGCTTCGGGGCTGAGGGCGACGTGGGCGCCGCCCAGGGCCTCGCCGACGTTTGGGATGCGGCGCCATAGCCATCGAAACGGCCTGGCCACCGCCAGCGCGGTGTTCACGTTGAAGTAAATCCGCCCGCCCACCCGGCCGATCAGCGGGGCCCGGCTCACGTCAGCCCCCAGCACTCGACAACACGAGCCCGCGATCCACTCCAGGAACCGCTGCATCATGGACCACGTCACCGGGGTGGCCACGTCCGGCGCCACTTCGCCCGTGTTGAGGTTGCTCCAGATCTGACGCTCGGCCCAGGAACCGCGATCGGTCGCCACTCCATCGGCGCTTACGTCCTGGGCAGAAGACGGCATTGCACGGCCTATGGCTGGTGGCCCGGGGCGGGTATAAGCCAGGTGGCCATGGCCACCGCCCGGCTCCGCGGAGCGGGCGGGCCGGGCAGCGGTGAGGGGCCTTGTCTGAAGCAGGACAACCTTTCCGTCCGCCGCGGCCCATTCAATGTCCTGGGGTCTGCCGAAAAGGCGCTCCGCCCGCGCCCCCAGTTCCCCGAGCCGCTGCACCAGCGCCGCCTCCAGGCATCCTGCCGCGTCGGCCGGATGCCGCTCCAGGATCCGCAGCGTGACCTTGTCGAGCACCACCCGCTCCGGATCCAACCGGCCCGAGACCAGGCGATCGCCCAGGCCGCGCGCGCCTTCGATCACCAGACGATCGTCGCGGCCGGAGACCGGGTCGAGGGTGAACAGCACTCCGGCCGTTTCGGCAGGGAGCATGGGTTGGACCAGCACGGCCATCGCCACGTGGCCCTGGGGAAGGCGCCGGCTGGCGAGGTAGGCCACGGCGCGCGGTCCGAACAGCGAGCGCCAACAGGATTCGATGGCGGCCAGCAGCGCCTCGGCGCCCCGCACGTGGAGCACGCTCTCGAACTGTCCCGCAAACGAATGCTCCCGGGCGTCTTCAACCGTCGCGCTCGAGCGCACGGCATAGGCCACGTCGCAGCCCATCTGACGCCAGGCGTTGAGCACGGCGGTTTTGAGGGTGGTGGGCATGTTCGTTTCCGACAGCCAAGCCAGCGCGCTTTGGCTGAACGCCCCGACGTCGGCGTCGCGGTCCTGCGCAAGTCGCGTCCAGAGGGCCGCCAGTCGCGCGCGGTTCGGACACACGGCCAGGAATTCGCCGAACGCGGCAGTCGTCACGCAGAACCCGTCCGGCACGGGGAATCCGCTGCGCAGCAGGTGCGCCAGGTTCGCCGCCTTGCCGCCCACCAGGCCGCGGAGGGCGGGGTGGGCATCGTGCAACGGCAGCACCGACGGTGCGCTTGCGTCCGGGTGGTGCAAATCCCGGTCATGGAACGACGAAGAATCAAAGGGCGACTTCGGCATCGGGCGCGGATCATGTCACCGGCAACGGCATGGGCGCGAGCCATAAGAAACCCCGGCGGGGCGCAGGCTGTGCATTCCGAGGGCGCTCTGTGGTCGCTGCCCGTTGGAGGCACTGTGGTGTGCCGTGGGGTTCGGCGGTGCGCCTTGCCCGGTGTCGCGATGCCCGGCGTTGGGTGTGTTGCCGTTGTTGGCGGTGAACTCCCGGGCCCGGGGCACCGGGGGGTTGGCACACACCGGGAGCGTGGTGCTCCCGGTGTGCGGGCGTGCCTCAAGCTGGCGGCTCAGCCCATGAGGGCCGGCGTGCGGCGGGCGCGCTAGCCCGCATTTCTCACCGCGCGGTGAGAAATGCAGGTTGTTGTTGTTACGCGTCGGTGCAGCCGCAGGCTTCGTAGGCGTCGATCAAGGCCTGGATGGCATCGATCAAGCGCAGGGCGGTTTCGTGGTCGATGAATTTCTTGGCGTTCGGGTTCTTGTTGCCGAGGCCGAGGTAATATTCGTCGTAGTGGCGGATTTTATCCTGGAGGGCCATCAGGTGTTGGAGGCCTTCGGCGCAGCGGCCGTGGGCGAACTGGGCGCAGGCTTCCCTGAGTTCCCTGTGGAAGGTTTGCTTCAACTTCCGGGCGATGTCGCTCTGTTCGACGAGCAGCATGAGTTCCTCAACGGCCTCGCAGCCGTCGACGACCGAGACGGTGAGGGTGCAGGTGCTGGAGCCGGCGCCGACCGCGGCGTTGTCGTTCACGACGAGGGTGATCTCGTGGGTGCCGACCTCGAGGGTGGCAGTTTGGAGCGCGTCGGTGCCGACGGGCTGGCCATCGACCATCCACACGTAGGTCAGGGCATCGTTTTCGGGGTCGGTGCTCAGGGTGGCGTCGAGCACGACCTGGGCGGCGAGGTTGTCGCAAGCCAGGACGAGGTTGCCGACGGCGTCGGGGGTGAGTTGGAGCAGCGGGCCGACGACGATGCGGCAGACGGGCACATCATTGTCGGCGGTGATCTCGATCCGTACCGTGGCGGGCTCGGAGACGCATTCGCCGTCGGTGGCGGTGAAGGTGAAGGCGTCGCAGCCGTTGAAGTCGGCGGCGGGGGTGTAGGTGAGGGCGGGCGGGGTGCCGCTCAGGGTGCCGTGGGCCGGCTGCTGGGCGACCGCGTAACCTTCGATCGGACGGCCGCAGCCGCCCTCATCCGGGTCGGTGCCGGTCAGCAGGATGGACACGGGCGTGTTCTCCGGGGTGGTGACGGTCTGGGGATTGGCGACCGGGCAGAGATTGCCGCCCGAGATCTCGAGGGTCACCACGCCCCGCATGAAGCAGACGCCGTCGCAGACCAGGAACAGGAAGCTGTCGGCTCCGCAGTAATCAGGCGCCGGGGTGTAGGTGAGGTCGGCGCCCGTGCCGCGCAAGATGCCGTGGGAGGGCGGGATCACCCAAAAGGAGAGCGCGACCGGTTCGCAGATGGCATCGGGGTCGGTGGCCTGGAGGGTGATCGGGGTGGCGGAGCCGCGGGGCACGGTCAGGTGCTGATCGAGGGGCACGGGGCAATCCGGCGCGGGGGCGACCTCGAGGGTGACGACGCCCGGTGTGGCTGCGGCGCATTCGCCATCACTCACCGTGAAGGTGAAGGTGTCCGTGCCGCAGAAGTTGGGTTCCGGCGTATAGACGAGTTCCGGCGGGGTGCCCGAGAGGGTGCCGAAGGCCGGGGGAGTGACCACTTCGAAGGTGAGCACGGCCGGACCGCAGCCGCTGAGGAGGTCGGGGTCGTCCGCGGTGAGGACGACCGGCAGGGTGGTATCCTCGTCGAGGGCCAGTTGCTGGTCGAGGGCGACCGGGCAGCTGTTCACGTCGTAGATCCAGATGCTGAAGCTGGCCGGGAGCGAGGTATCCCCCGGGCATTGCGGATCGAGGGCGGCGCCGCCATCGTCATGGGCGACGATGGTGAGGTTGGCCAGGCCGCATCGATCGGGCACGGCCTCGTAAGTGAGTGTGCCGTCGGGGGCAATGGCCAGTGAGGTGAACAGGTCCGGGTTGTCGTTGGCCACAATGTCGAACCCGGTGATGTTCTGGGCGGACTCGCTGGGCGGTCCGGCGCTGATGTTGACCGCGATGGGCAGGCTTTGAGGACCGCCATTGCGCAGCGACTCGACGGTGGTCATCGCGAGATCGAAGGTGGGCGGGTTATTCTGGACCGCGTTGCCGAGGGTGATTCCCGCGACGACGACGCCGTACATGTTGCGGCCGGAGTTATCGGCCTGCTTGAGCACGCACGTGCCGGCGGGGAAGGTCTTCGCGTAGACCGAATAATACTGCTCGATGGTATTATCGGCGCTTTCGTCGAAGGCGACTTCGTCGGGAACGGACATGCTGGCATTGCGGTTATTGCCGGTGATGACCGCCTCCCAGCCCTCGTCCACGATCCACTGCATGTGCGAGGCGTCGAAGGTGGGCGGGGTTGCGTTGTCGCCATCGGAGAGCCGGTTGTCGATCAGCATGTAGACAGTCGCCGCGGAATTGAGGGTGACATTCAGGACGTAGCTGGCGTTGTCGCGGTTGTCGTTGCCGGTCATGATGTACTCGCGGCCGACCAGGTAGGGCGGGATGGGCACATTGGGCAGGTTCACATAATACCGGTGAGCCCGGTCCACGAAGGCCGGAGCCAGATTGTCAAAGACGGGCACCGTGTAAGGCGTCCCGGCCGGGGTATTGAGCATCGGCTCGTTGGCGATGGTGGTGTTCCAGGTGACGCCCGTCCATTTGGCGGTGATGGTATCGGTGGCTTCATTGTCGCCGCCGGACTCGACGATATTGCCAATGGTCGGGCCGCGGGCGATGACGACGCCGTACATGTTGCCGCCGGCGGCTTGCGCGTAAATGGAGAAGGTGCCAACGGGGTAAACCTTGGAATAGATGTTGAACCGCTGGTTGATCGAGCCGTCGGCGCTTTCATCGATGCCGACTTCGTCGGGGATGTTCTTGTCGGCGGTGCGATTCGCGCCGGTTTGGACGGGTTGGAATCCCTCGCTGCTGATCCATGCGGGCAGGGTATTGCGCTGGTCATAGAGGAAGTAGACCCTGGCGGGGGCGCTGACGGTGATATCCAGCTGGTAGCCGGTGTTATCCTTGTTGTCGTTGCCGGCCATGATGTATTCCTGGTTGAGAAGGTAGCCGGGGATGGGCAGCGGGCCGTCGGCCGCATAATAGGCATGGTTGCGGTCGACGTAAGCTGGCGCCTTGTAGCCGAAGTAACCGACCGTATAGGGGGCGCCGGCGGGGGTGTTCTTGATCGGCTCGTTGGCGACGTTGTTGACGAAGGTGCGCCCGGTCCATTGGGCCTTGACGGTGTCGGTGGCTTCGTTGTCGCCGCCGATTTCCACGACGTTCTGGATGAGGCGCAGGCCGATTTGGCGGCCGACGACGACGCCGTACATGTTTCGGCCGGCGTTGTCGGCCTGCTTGATCTGGAAGGTGCCGGCGGGGAACGCCTTGGAGTAGACCGAATACCACCCCTCGAGGTCGCCGTCGGCACTTTCGTCGATGCCCACTTCATCCGGCGCGTTGGGGTTGGCGTTGCGGTTATTGCCGGTTTGGACGGGAGCCCAGCCTTCGTCCAGCATCCACTGCATGTGGGTGGCATCGAAGGTGGGCGGGTCATCGAGGTTGCCGTCCGCCAGCCGGTTGTCGATCAGCATGTAGGCGGTCACCGGTTTGCTGACCGTGACATCGAGCAGGTAGCTGGCGTTGTCGCGGTTGTCGTTGCCGCACATGATGTATTCCTGGTTGATCAGGTAGGCGGGGATGGGCACCGTGGCCGAGGCCGCGAAGAAGGCGTGCCTGCGGTCCACGAACGCCGGGGCCATGTCGCCGAAGTAGCCCACGGTATAGGGCGCCGTGGCGGCCGTGCCGTTGATGGGTTCATTGGCCACGCCGCTGGTAAAGGTCACCCCGGTCCACTTGGCAGTGACCGTGTCGGTCGCCTCGTTGTCGCCGCCGGTTTCGACGACGGTCACGATGGCGGGGGAGTCGAGGGTGAGCGGGGCCTCGAGGTAGATTTCCACGGCCGAGTCGCTGGCAGCAGCGAGGCACGCGTTGTTCACGCCGACCACCCGCAGGACGTAGTTGTTGCACGGGAAATCCTGCAACTCGGTGTCGACGGTGAGGGTGACGCGGCTGCCGTCGGCGCCGAGGCTGGCGGTCGTGACGGTGACGCCGTTGTTAAGCAGGTAGTGGAACGGATCCGTTGCGGAGTTCGGATCGACTATCCGGTCGAAGACGACGAGAATCCGGGATCGATCCTGGCTGTTGCGTTGGGCGCTGACCGCCACGGGAGGCGCGACGTCAGGCAGGATGGTCAGGGTGGCGGTCTGGCTGAAGACGGGCTCGGAGCCCGCCGCGCAGAGTCGGGCGCGGTAGACGGCGCTGCCCTGGCACTGGTCGACAAGGAACTGATAGGTGGCCGCGTCGGCGCCCGGGATATTGACGAAGTTGCCGGTGCCGTCGTCCTTCTGCCACTGGTAGAACACGGGGGTGTCCTGGCCGGCATTCAAGGCTGTGGCGGCGACGGTGAAGGCGGCCGGGGTGAAGGCTTGGACGGAGGTGTCCTGCGGTTGGGCGGTGATGGTGATGGCGGAGCCTGTCGGGTCGGCGGCCGTGGCGAGGTAGCCGCCGCCGATCGGGACGCTGACCCCGTTGGCGATGGGCGGGGTGCCGGGGATTTGCCAGGTCACGGCCACATTGTCGCCGCCGGTGCCTTCATTCATGATCAGTTCGAAGTAATATTGGTTGCCGGCGACGAGCGGGATGCCGTCGGGGAAGAGGGTGGCGGATTGGTTTTCGGGCGCGCCGGCGGTGCGCCGGTCGGTGCCGGTCCAATCGCGGGCGTTGTTCCACTGGGGCTCGCTGGCGATGAGCTGCTTGTTGAGCGGCTGGGCGTCGGTGCTGAGCCAGAACTCGGAGTTGTCATCCGAAGAGATGGCGAAGTGGTAGGCGCCGGTCACGGGCGGCAGGAGCCAGCCGGTGAAGCGCACGCCGTAATTGTCGCCGAAGCTCCGCGGCAATTCGAGCGAGGGCGCAATTTCCGCGACATCGGGGTTGTTGGGGAAATTGGGCGATGTGGTGAGGCTGGGGATGTCGCCATTGGGGACATTCAGGTAGACTTCCATCAGGGCGCCACCGCAGGTGACGACCAAGCTTTGGAAGCAGAGGTTGGTGGTTTCGATCACGTTGCCTGCGAGGTCGGCGATGCCTTGAATGAGCAGACAGTAGGATTGGCCCGAGGCAAGCGCATCCTGGAGGTCCACCGTGACGCTGGTGCCGTCCGGGTTAAGACGCGCGTTGACGACGGAATTGTCGGGCAGGTCGTAATTGAAAAAGTCGTTTGCGGTGCCTTCGTCGATGAGTTCGTTGAACTGGACGAGGACCTGGTCCATGCCCAGCGTGGCGGACGCGCCCAGGGCCAGCGGCGGATTCTGGTCGTCAACCACCGTGATGGTGACGGGGCCGCACAAGGCGCTTTGGCCCGGCACGGAGGCCACGGCCTTGATCCGGGTGCCACTGTCGGCGAGGGTCAGGGGACGCAGGGTCAGGCTGGGCCCGTAGGCGTTATCGAGGAGGGCGAAGCAATCCGATCCGGGCGGGGCGGTGTACCACCGGTATTGCAGCAGGCCCTCCGGCGCTCCGGAGAGCGTGGTGGTGACGGTCAGTGTGCGCAAGGCATTCTCCGGCACGGTGAGATCGCTCAGGCCGGTGCAGGTCAGGGTGGCGTCGGGGTAAGTCACGGTGTCGCCGTATTCCTCGTAATCGACGGTCGTCAGGTTGCCCGCGCTGTGCGACGTGGTGCCCGGGCCCACGAGCACCGGTCCCGCCAGTTCCGGACGGTCATACGCCGGCGTGTTTCCGATCCCCTGCCAAGTCACGCCGTCACGCGAGTAGAAAAACTCGTACGTGGTCCCGGTGCGCTTGACGCGGGCCCACACCGGCAATGCGGTGATCGGCGGGCGCTGTGCCGAATCCAAGCTCGACGAACTGGCTGCGAGAGCCAGGCGCCACTGGACATTGAAGACGTTCACACCCTGAGGCGAGGTGACGATGGCCGCCGTGTTCGGGCTGCCGGCATCCAGGCTGAGGCGCGCCATGAGGGCCGCTTTGCTCCACTGGTCGGTCGGATCCAGGCGCGTCACCTTCATCTTCTTGTCGAAATCCGCCGTTTCCAGGTCGTAGACAAAATTGAACTGATCCGCCGTGCCCCAGATGTCGGCGCCGTCGGCTTGGACTTGGATGCTGCCGGGTTGGCCGGCGAAACGGGCTCCGGTTGGGCTGGCGCCGCCGATGGCCGCGGCGTAGGAGGCCCAGCGCGTGCCGGTGACCGTGGTTTCAGGCATCGCGGTGCCCGCGAGGTCCGTCACGTCCCGAACGGTCACGGTGAACGTGCCGGTGACGGGCGTGGCGGGATCGAGGATGAGGCTGGCCCTGGCGGGGCCGTAGTTGGTCACCGCGACGATGGTTTTGTCGCCGCACACGTCGCTGACACTCCAGTTGAACGGATCGCCGGCGTTGTCGGGGTTGACCGCTTCATTGAATTCGACATCGACCTGGTCGCCTCCGACGCTGGCGACGCCGACGACTTGGGGCGGGGTTGCGGCCGTCGAGGTGAACGTGATCGTGGTGGGGTCGGCGACCGTGTTGCCGGCCAGGTCTGGGATGTTGAAGATTTCGACGGTGTATTCGGTGCTGTACGCCTGATGACTCGTCTTGAGGACGACGGTGCGGTCGCCGTCGAATTCGATCGCCGGGTCGATGGTCAGGCCAATGATCGCGTAGTTGAAGAGATCCGTCGCGGCGCCGGGGTTGATCGCCTCGGAGAACACGAGGATCACCCGCTCGAGCGTCTCGTCGCCGGTGGCGGACACGACGGTGGGCGCCGTCAGGTCCTCGAGGACGGTGAGGGTGGCGACGCTGCTGACGACCCGGCCGCCGGCGCGATTGGTGACGGTGACATAATACTGGCCGGCATCGGCCTGGGTGGTGTGGGGGATGGTGTAGGTGTCGCTGTTGGCGCCGGGAATTTCGGCGCCGTTGAAAAACCATTGGAACCCATAAGGCACCGGGCCGCCGGTCACCGTCACGCTGAACGTGGCCGGTTCGCTTTCGGTCACCGTCAGATTCTGCGGTTGGTCGCCGAGGGTGTTATTGACATCCGCGGGCAAGGTCCCGGTCATGTATTGCACGGCGCGCAGGAACATCTGGGCGCCGTCGGGTTCCAGGTCGTAGATGCCCGCGCCTTCGGACGTGAGGCCGGAATGCTCGCGGCTGCCGCTGAGGAAGGCCAGCCGCGGCCCGGCGAGGACATCGGCGGCGGTGTTGGCCATGACCGCCCCGGCCGCCCATTCCCCGATGACCAGGCCTCCGAACGCGGGATCGCCTGCCGTAGCCACCGTGGCCAGCACGGTGCCGCCGCCCGCCACCGGATCCGTGTTCACCGAAATGCCGCGTTCGGTGGTGCCGAGGAATGTGGCGATCCCGGCATAGAGATTGACCATGGTGTTGCCGGCGTCGAGCGGGATGCCGGCGAAAATCGGGTGTGTGGGATCATTGACGGTCAGGCTGATGGGGGTTGCCGTGTCGGGGATGGTCGCTCCGGTGGTGTAGCCCATGCGGCTGTTGCGCATGGTGTAGCCGCCCATGACCATCATGGGCGCGGTGATGCTGTTCCACGCCGTGGCGCCGGCACCTTGATAATTTCCACTGGGAACCGACCGGCCAATGATCACCAGATCGAAGGTGTTCAACAGCGCCGCATCGGGAGTGGCCGAACTGAGGATCCGGGTGACCTCAAAGCCGTTCTGCTCGAGCAGTCGGGTGTAGCCGGCGTCCGGAGCTTCCGTGAAGCCGGCGGCGGCCGCATTGGCCGAAGGAGTCTCGTCGGCCGGGTGGAAGGACACCCACGCGATGGCGACCTTCTGCACCGTGGGCACGTGGACCCCCGCTTTATAGGCGAAGAAATCGGTGTCGAAGGCGCCGACGGTGGGGGAATTGCCGCTGCCGAGGCAGATGTAATCGGTCCAGTTGGGAGTCAGCGTGGTGTCGGTGTCGTTGCCGGTGGCGGCGGTGACGTTGAAGGTTTGGGGCGTGGTGCTGCCGTCCACGTAGACGTTGACCGTGTGGGTGCCGTTGCCGGCGGTGGCGTCGTTGGCCTGGATGGTGATCCAGAACTCGTGCCAGCCCGTGGGGTCGACGGCGAGCGTGTTGGGGTTGAGCGCGGCGCTGGTCCGCGAGTTGGCGCCGGCGTTGATGGTGCCGCTGCTGTCCGGCGCATCGCCCACGTTGCCGTTCATGGTCAGACCCGCGTGCGGAAAGAGCAGTGTGTTTGAGCTGTCCCCGTCCTCCGTGTCGCGCACCAAGCTGAAGGAGACGATCGACGACGGGCTGGACTGGCGGACGCCGAACTGGCCTTTGCCGCCGCTGAAGATGCCGTAGCCGTTGGGCAAGGCAATCTCCTCCTTGCCGTCCGAGGGGGTCAGGCGCGCGCGGAAGGAGAGCGTGACGCCGGCGTCGAGCAGGTTCAGGTCGGCGATGCCTTCCTGGGTGAGGCTGTGGGTGAAGTAGACCTTGCGGTTGTTCAGCGAGCCGCTGGTGCTGGTGACGGCGTCCTCGATGGTGAGGTAATTGACCCCGTCCGCCGAGTTGGCCTCGACACCGCCCGGAGGCGAGTTGGCTGCGCCGCGGACGTCGCCGTTCCACTCGTCGGAGCCGTTCTCATGGCGCCAGGTGCCGTCCAGCGCGGGCTGGTTCTGGCGCCGGGCCGCCCCGGACGCCTGGTCGCCGGTGTAGACGTATTGCCAACCGCCGGCAGGCTCCAAGTAGGCGATGCCTGCCTGGGCGGAGTCCGGCCAGAGGCCGAACAGGGTGACACCCAGCAGTGCCAGAAAAGAGGTGAGAATGGAGTGGTTGAAGCTCGTTTTCATAACGGTGCTGCACTTTCTGATTTGGCTACACACGCACGCCCTCGGTCCTGGAGCCTTCCGTGGGCTTCGGATCGATGTGCGGGCGCGTGCCTGTCTATGGAATGACATATGTTAAACACACCGGAGGCGTCTTGGCAACTAGAAAAAAACGTTTTCGTGCCTCCCGGTGCATCCCCAGCTCGTTACTTGCGCCCGGGGCGGAGCCCGGCCCCGTGCCATGCGGCCCCGCATCGCGCTGCGCCACCGACAACTCACGGATGCACTAGCCCGCATTTCTCAGCGCCCTGTGAGAAATGGGCCCGAAGGGCCGCAGAGCGGGGCTAACCCCACCCAAGCGCCAAAGCATTCTGGTGTGAGCTCAGTCGGCCCATAGAGCGCAGGGCGGCCCGCTTTCCCGGGCGGGGGGCGGGGCGTCAGGGTCCTGAGGCCCACAGGACCTGCGGGGGACAGGGCTTCCGGAGCGGGGGTGGAGCGGGGCGGGAGGGATCAGATTTTGACTTTGAACGTGTCGCCGCGGGCGAGCGACGAGGCGAAGGCGGCCATGAGTCTGGGGATGTGCTCGAGGTCTTTGAGGCTGACGACTTCGACGGGGGAATGCATGTAGCGGTTGGGGAGGCTGATGAGGGCGCTGGGGATGCCGCCACGCGTCCAGAAGATGGCGTCGGTGTCGGTGCCGCTGGTTGAGGACACGGCCTCGTGCTGGAGTTGGATGCGCTCTTTGCGGGCGACGCGTTCGAGGCGGGCCACGACTTCCGGGTGGCTGCTGCCGCCGTGGGTGAGGGTGGGGCCATGGCCCAGTTTGATGTCGCCGTGCTGCGGCTTGCTGACGGTGGGGTAGTCGGTGGCGTGCGTGACGTCCACGACCAGCGCCACGTCCGGTTGGACGCTGTAGGCAATCTGCCGCGCCCCGAACAGGCCCACTTCCTCCATGATGTTCGACACGGCGCAGACTTCGGCTCGGAGCCTGGTGCGGGATTTCGAGAGCAGGCGCAGCGCTTCGGCCACGGCGAACGTTCCCACCCGGTTGTCGAAGGCGCGCGCCACGGCCAGGTCGTCCCGGAGCCGGTCGAAGGTGTCGGCCAGCGTGATCGGGTCGCCGATGGCGACCGCCTGGGCAGCGGCCTTGCGGCTGGAGGCGCCGATGTCGATGAACAGATCGTGGATCTTGGGCGGTTTGGGGTCCCCCTCGTTGCGGGTCAGGTGCGGCGCAACGTTGCCGACGACGCCTTTGACGGGTCCGTGGCGGGTATGGATGACGACGCGCTGGGCTTTGGTGATCGCCGCATCCACGCCCCCCAGCCGCCGCACGTAAATGAATCCCTGGTCGTCGATGTAATTCACCGTCAGGCCGATCTCATCCGCGTGCGCGGCGAGCATCAGGCGCGGCGAGCCGCCCTTGTTGAGCACCGCCACGCAATTGCCGTGCGCGTCCGAGGAGGTCTCCTCCGCGAACGGCTCGACGTAGTCCATCCAGACGCGCTGGCCGCGGGTTTCGTGGCCGGAGGGGCTGGGGGTGTTGATCAGGGTTTCCAGGAATTCGAGGGAAGCGTCGCGCATGGCATCCAGGGTAAAGGTTCCCGCCGGCTGGAAAAGCCAAAAGTGCCAGGCGCGGCTGCGGGACCGCACTGGCCACCGACAACCGCCGGATGCGCCGCCAGTGGGGTCCGCAGGCGTTTCGCGCTGGCTTTTTCCCGGGGCGCTGCTAAGCAACGGGGTGTGCGATCCGAGTGGCTGTCCAACGTCAGGCGCGTCGTGCTCAAGCTGGGCACGGGGATTCTGACAAACCCCCACAAGCAACCCGACCTGCTCCAGATGGAGCAGCTGGTGGCGCAGATGGCCGGGGTGCGCACCAGCGGCAAGGAGCTGGTTGTGGTGTCCTCGGGTGCCGTGGGTGCCGGCATGGGGGCGTTTGGGCTGAAGAAGCGGCCGACGGCGCTGCCGCAGCTTCAGGCTTGCGCGGCCGTCGGGCAATCGCGGCTGATGACGCTGTATGATCAACTGTTTGCCAGGTGGCATCTGGACGTCGCGCAGGTGTTGCTGACGCATGAAGACCTCGAACACCACGGCCGCCACCTGAATGCCCGCCACACGCTGCTCACCCTGCTCGACTCGCCCAACATCGTTCCCATCATCAACGAAAACGACGCCGTTTCCGTCACCGAACTCAAGTTCGGCGACAACGACCGGCTTTCCGCCCTTGTCGCCTGCCTGCTTCCGGCCGACGTGTTGGTTCTGCTCACCACCGCCGAAGGCCTCATCGAGCATTTCGGCAGGGCCGATTCCCGCGTGGTATCGACCGTGCCGGTCATCGATCCGCGCATCGAGGCGCTGGCCGGCGGCACCGCCAGCGCGGCGGCCGTCGGCGGGATGACCACCAAGCTGCAGGCCGGCAAGATCGCCACCCGCGCCGGCATTCCCATGATCATTGCTTCGGGCCGGAAGCGGGGGGTGCTGGGGCGCGTGATGGAAGGCCACGAGGAAGGAACGCTGTTTCTGCCCCACGCGGCCAAGCTCAAAGGCCGGAAGCGGTGGATTGCGTTCTTTCATCATCCCAAGGGCATCCTGGTCGTGGACGACGGCGCGAAACAGGCCCTGCGCGAATCGGGCAGGAGCCTCCTGCCCCCGGGCATCGCCCGGTGCGAGGGCTCGTTTGCGGCCGGCGATGTCGTCCGAATCTGCGACCTGCGGCGCGCCGAGTTTGCCCGCGGCATCGCGCGCTTTTCATCCGACGACATCAACGCGCGGCAGCTCAAACGCGTCGAGGTGGTGCACCGCGACGATCTGGTGGTGCTCTGACGAGCGCCCCTCTCCGCCGCGGCGGCGGAGAGGGGCGCTTGTCACGCAATGAGGATCTTGTCATCAGAGCCATGGAATTTCGACTGTTGAACACCGAACACCGAACGCCGAACGCTGAACGCCCAACGCCCAACGCTCAACGCTCAACGCCCAACGCCCAACGCCAGACGCGACACGGCACAATTCACTGGTTGCCTATTGGCCCCGGCGCATGGCGTGCGCGTCAGCGCCATTCGATGTTGGATGTTCGGTGTTCGGGGTTCGATGTTCGTCCCAGTTTCTGTCTCAAGAAAGCCCCGCCGCGCGGCGGGTTCCATGCCATGTTCGGGACAAAAGCGCGCAGCGGTTTTGTACAGCGAGCCGCACGTGGGCAAATGGCCCCTTGAATGAACAGCCCCGGCCTGCAACCCTCCAAACGCCTCGAACAGTCTGAGCCTGCGGCTCGCTAGCCCATGAAAACCCACCGGCCTGCCATCGACGATCTGCTCCGCATCATGGCGCGTCTTCGTTCCCCTGGGGGCTGTCCCTGGGACCGGCAGCAGAACCACATGACGCTGCGTTTCCACGCGGTCGAGGAAGTCTACGAGCTGATCGACGCCATTGAAGCCGGCGACGACCAGGAAATCGCCGAGGAACTCGGCGACCTTCTTCTCCAGGTCGTCTTCCACTGCCAGCTGGCCCGCGAACGGCACGCGTTCGATTTCGAGCAGGTCGCCCGTCAGATCGCCGACAAGCTGGTCCGCCGCCACCCCCATGTGTTCGGCAGCGCCCGGGCGACCACGGTTGGCATGGTCTGGGCCCAGTGGGACAAGATCAAGCGCGCCGAAAAACAGGGCACGCGGCATGAGCGCGCCTCCGTTCTGGACGGTATTCCGCGGCATTTGCCGGCGCTGCTGCGTGCGGAGAAGCTCTCGCGGAAGGCCCGCAAAGCCGGACTGCTGGACGACCCCGGGCGGCCAGGGAACAAGACGCCGCGCACGCGCGTCGGTGTTGCCCGGCAACTGTACCGTCTCGCCGAGCGGGCGCAGGCCAAAGGGTGGTGTGCGGAAGAGTTGTTGCGCACCGAAACGCTCCGGCGGGAGCGGCAATTCCGCCAGCGGGAACGCCGGCGCCGGCGCCGCGCCGTCTGAATGTGCGGCCGGGGGCAAGCGTCAGAAGTCCCGTGGACCAGCCGCACCGCATGCACGTCACCATGGCTCCTCCGCCCGCACCCGTCCTCCATCGTCGGCACGACAACCCGGGGTTCGGCCGCCGGGGTTCCGAGGGGGGTGGGGGCGGCGAAAGGCGCGGGCTTGGGCGGGGCGGTGGTGCGGTTCTGGCGCTGGGCGGGCACGGGTGGGCGGTCCTGGTGACGGCGGCGTGCGTGGCGGGGGAACTGTCCGCCGCCCCGCCGGCCCCGAACACGCCCGCGCCGGCCGGCCTGGTAGCCCGCGCGCTGGACGGTCCGCTGCGCGGCACACCGGAGATTGTTTTTTGCACGCGCCTGCCTTACGACGATCCGCACTGGTATGCGAACATCGGTTATTACTGCGATGACGAGCGGAAAAAGGCTTATCCTGGCAACGGCGCGCCCGATGTGGGACGGCTGTTGAAGCTGAACCTCAAGACCCGCGAGGTGACGGTGCTTTTCGACGCCCAGGGCGGCTCGGTCCGGGATCCGCAGGTGCACTACGACGCCCGCAAAATCCTGTTCGCCCACCGCCGGGCCGGCACCGACCATTTCCACCTGTACGAGATCGGCGTTGACGGCGCGGGGCTGCGGCAGCTGACGGCGGGCGCGTTTGACGATTACGAGCCGACCTACCTGCCGGACGGCGGGATTGCGTTTGTGTCGACGCGCTGCCGGCGCTGGGTGAACTGCTGGATGACCCAGGTGGGCGTGATCTACCGGTGCGATGCCGACGGCGGACACCTCCAGCTCCTCTCGGCCAACACGGAGCATGACAACACGCCCTGGATGCTGCCTGACGGGCGAATCCTCTACACGCGCTGGGAATACGTCGATCGCAGCCAGGTCGAGTTCCATCATCTGTGGATCATGAACCCGGACGGGACGGGGCAGATGGTGTTTTACGGGAACATGCACCCGCACATCCTGATGATCGACGCGAAACCGGTCCCGGGGAGCACCGACGTGCTGGCCGGTTTCTCCCCAGGCCATGGCGTCAATGAACATGCCGGCATCGCCACGCTGGTCACCTCGGACGGCGGCCCGGATGACTTGCGATCGGCGCGCGCGCTGCACAAGGGCGGCCTGGTCAAGGATCCATATCCGCTGTCGCCCGGTCTTTTCCTGATGGCGCGCCACAACCAGATCCTGGTGATGGACCGTTCGGGGCGTGTCGAGGTGGCACACACCCAGCCGGGTCCGGGCGGGGTGCACGAGCCCCGGCCCCTCCGGCCCCGCGCGCGGGAACGCCTGATCGCGCCGCGCACCAAGCCGGGTCAATCCACCGGCCGCCTGGTGTTGTCGGATGTCTACAACGGGCGGCGCCTCGAGGGGGTTCGGCGTGGCGAGGTGACGCAACTGCTGGTGCTCGAGTCGCTGCCCAAGCAGGTCAATTTCAGCGGAGGGCCGGATCTGGTTTCGTGGCTGGGCACGTTCACGCTCGCGCGGGTGCTGGGCACGGTGCCGGTGGAAGCCGACGGCTCGGCCTACTTCGAAGTGCCCGCCAACCGGCAGGTGTTTTTTGTGGCGTTGGACAGCCGGGACCTGTCGGTCAAGCGCATGCAGAGTTTCTGCAGCGTCGCCCCAGGGGAGGTGCTCGGCTGTGTGGGCTGCCATGAGCCGCGCGCCCGGGCGCCCGAGAACAAGGGGCCGTCGGCGCTGCTGGCCCTGCAGCGTGCGCCGAGTTCCATCACGCCGTTTGCCGGGATGCCGGACGTGCTGGATTTCCCGCGCGACATCCAGCCGGTTTTGGACCGGCATTGTGTGAGTTGTCACAACTACGAGCGGCGCGAGGGGCGGGTGGCGCTGACCGGCGACCTGGGGCCGCAGTGGTCGCACAGCTACTTCACCCTGCTGGCCCGCCTGCTGGTGGCCGACGGCCGCAACGGGCTCGGCAACCAGCCCCCCCGAACCCTCGGCAGCGCTGCCAGCCCCCTGCTCCGGCTGGCCGGCGGCGGGCATTACGACGTGAAAGTGTCGCCGGCGGAGTGGCGGACCCTCTGGCTGTGGATTGAAAGCGGCGCGCCGTTCGCGGGAACGTATGCGGCGTTGCGCAACGAGCGCGACCAGCACCTGGCCGGACAGGCCACGCGCACGGTGTATCAGCGGGCCGGGGCCATCCTGCGCCAGCGTTGCGCCGGATGCCACGCGCCGGGCAAGACCGGCGGGCCCCACGAGAAACCGCTTCCGTTCCATGACGAGCTGCGCCGCAAGAACCGCCGCATCGTCGGACGCCCCACCGCCGACTGGGAACGGCTCGTCATCCCCAACGACCCCATCGCCCGCTTCAGCACCGACATCCTCATCAACTTCACCCGCCCCCGTCATTCCCCGCTCCTGCTTGGACCCCTGGCCCGCAGCGCCGGCGGTTTCGAAAGCTGCGGCGCCGTCTTCAAGGACACGGCCGACCCCGGTTACCAGCAGCTGCTGGCGGCCCTCCGGGAAGGGAGGGCCGTGTTCGGATCCCAGCCGCGCTACGGCACCGCCGGCTTCAAACCCAATGCGCAATACGTCCGCGAATTGAAACGGTTCGGCGTTCTGCCGGCCGCGTTCGACCTGGCGCGAGAGGGGCTGGATGTCTTCGACGCCGACCAGCGCTACTGGCGGCTGTTCTGGCACGAGGGCGCGGAGGCGGCGGGCGGCAGCCGCCACCCGTGAGGTGGTGAACTCTTGTCCTGGACGCATAGACTCCGTTCGTCCATCCCCCGTCCGAGCCCAATCGCTGGATCGTGGAGGTGGTCGTGCAGGCCCGCGACAGATGTTCCCGGTCGATGGGGCCTGCCTCTGGGTGAACGCGTTCACCCTGGTTCCACCGTGCCGTGCGGGGACCGTGAGCGGTTGCCGCGGACCGCCTCCGGGCCCGACGATCGAGGCGGCAGCAACCGGCTGATCCCCCATCCCACCGCGACCGTGATGGCGCACCCGACAACGCCGTACCACAGGAACGAAACCCGGGTCTGGAAACAAACCGGCACCAGTGCGACCACGCCCGCGACCCATCCGGCCACGGCGCCGACGGGGGTGGCGCGCCGGCTGAGGATGCCGAGCAGGAAGAGTCCAAGCAGCGGGCCGCCGACGAGGCCGATGGCCTTGTTGCTGGCCTCGAGCAGCGTCCCGAGTTTCGACACCACAAACGCCAGCGCGATGACCAGCACGCCGTATCCCACCGTCAGCCACCGCGCCAATCCCAGCGAAAGGTCGTCGGCGTTCGTGGAGCGGCGCCACACGCGCTGATGGAAATCGACGAGGGTGGCGGTGGTGAGGGCGTTGATGCCGGCGGAGGTGGTGGACATGCTGGCGGCGTAAATGGCCGCGATCAGCAGCCCGGGCAGGCCGACAGACAGCTCGTTCACGACGAAATAGGGCAGGATCTGGTCGGCGCGGGAGATGGCGCCGGCCGCGAGCGGATCGCCCTTGGCTTGGTAGAACGCCCAAATGACGAGGCCGGTCACGTAGAACACCGCCATGACCGGCATCAGCAGCCACAACTTCAACCACAGCGAGCGCTGCGCCTCCCGGAGGCTGGTGGCGGTCAGATACCGTTGCACGGACACCTGGTCGGTGGCCATCTGAACGAGGTTGATCGCCGCGCCGCCCAGCAGCAGCCCCCACAAGGTCACCCGCACCCGGGGATCGAGGCTCAGGCTCAGATCGAGCTTGCCCGCCGCGCGGCTGACGTCATACACGCCCCCCAGCCCGCCCGGCACCTGCTGGACCGCGATGGCCAGAATCAGCAACTGCCCGCCGAACAGCACGACGAATTGCATCACATCGGTCCAGATCACCGCCTTCATCCCTCCCAGGGTCGTATACGCCGTTGTCAACAGCCCCGTGCACAGGATGGTGAACCACAGCGGAAGGCCGGTGACCTGCTCGAGCGCCAGCGCCGGCGCGTAGGTTGCCAGCGACAACCACACCAAGACCCTCACGATGAACAGGGCTGACGAGAGCAGCCGCACCGGCAGGGAGAAGCGTTCCTCCAGATACGCGTAGGCCGTGTAGATCCGCCGCCGGAAAAACACCGGCACCACCACCACCGTCGTCACCGGCGTCGCGATGAAGAAGCTCAGCGCGAACAGCACGAACGCCATGCCGTGCGCATACACCTCCCCCGGCGCGCCCAGGTAAGTAATGCCGGAAAACAGCGCGGCGAGCACGGAGATCGCCACCACCACACGGCCCATGCTGCGCCCGGCCAGGAAATAGTCCTGAATGTTCCGCTGCTTCCGCGTGAACGCCACCCCAAGCCCCACCGTGGCCGCCAGGTAAGCCCCGAAAATCAAATAATCCAACCACCCGAAGCGCGCCATGATGCACTGCCGTTAAACTTGATCTGTTTGCATGCGATTTGAATACTCTAAATATTTTCGATCGGTTGTCGCGAGAAAACACCGCCCGGCGACGTTTTCCAGGAACCGCGCTTCCCCACGCCGAAGGCAGGGCAACTCCGGTAGGGCGATGCGCATCCCGTCATGCTGGGAATTTATCCCGCCGACGAGGCGAACCCGCTGCGCAAGCGTTACAGCCCGGTGGGGCACCATCCGCAAGGCGCGCTGGCGTTTCTCAGAGACCACCTGGCCCGGCATGTGGGCGCCAGCAGCCGGCCGGTGGCCGGTCGCGTCTGGCCATTGCCGCATTTCAGGGCTGACCCGCCTGGGAGATTGTGTCAGGGTGCCTCCATGAATTCCCCACGCGTTCGGCATGGCGATTGGCATGAAAGCCCGGGACCGTGCGCCCTCATCGCCCGGCGCCCACCCCCCATCTCCTCTGCGGGCCCGCGCGCCGGCGCGGTGGGGACACCGCGCTCTGCCCGCCCTGCGTGGTTTCGGCGGAGGGGCGTATTCGGGTGTTTGGCGCTGCTGGGAAGCCTCTTGCCGCCAGGGTCGGGCCTTGGCGCCGAAGACGCGGCTTCGCCTGCCGTGCCGGTGGTCGAGCCGTGGCGACGGATTGCGCTGGACCCGGCCTGCGCGGGCGCGTGGGTGGTGGCGGGGGACGTGGACGGCGACGGCGCGGTGGAGATTGTCAGCGCGCGCAACGTGAACCGGGGCGACGTGCACTTCACGAGCGCGGTGGCGGCGCAGCGGCTGGACGGCACCGTGCTGTGGCGCTGGGGCAATCCCGCCATCGGCCGCAAGGAACTGCACCACGATGTGGCCTGCCAGATTGAGGACTGGGACGGGGACGGCCGCCAGGAGGTTGTGCTGTGCACCGAGGGGTTTCTCGTCGAGCTGGAGGGCGCCACCGGGCGGGAGAAGCGCCGGCTGCCGCTGCCCAAGGACGCCACGGACTGCCTCGTTTTTGCCAACCTCACCGGCGGATCGCGCGCGGCAGACGTGCTGGTCAAAACCCGCTACACGCAGATTTGGGCGCTGGACCACGAGGGGTGCATCCTGTGGACGGTCCGCGATCCCGGCGGCTATCGCACCGCGCACCAGCCCGTGCCCGTGGACCTGGACGGCGACGGGCGCGACGAGGTGATGGCGGGCTATGCGATGCTCAGCGGCGACGGGTCGACGCGCTGGGTGTATCGGTCCCGGACGCTGGACCAGGGGCGCGGCCACTGCGACTGTTTCCGGCGGGTGCGCGGAGGGAGGACGCCGGCGGAGCAGCGTTACGTGATGACGTTTTGCGGCGCCAAGGGGATCGCGATGCTGGACGGCAACGGCACTCCGGTCTGGGAGGTGGGCGGCGAGCATTTTGAGTCGGTGGACGTCGGCCCGATATGCGCCGGGGTGCCGGGGCTGCAGATGGCGGTCGACATCGATCATCGCCCCTGGGGCAGCGGGCCGGTGTGGGTGTTCGACGAGGCGGGCCGGGTGCACACGCGGATCATGACGGACTATGCGCGGCACCATGCGCTGGTGGATTGGACCGGGGACGGCGTGGCGGAGATTCTGATCGCGCAGCCGCGCGCGCTGTTCGACGGCGGCGGCCGGCGGGTGGCCACGCTGGCCATGGAACGTGCCGACGACGCGGCGGGAGAGGAACGGCTGGCGCTGACGGGCGACTTCACCGGGGACGGCGTGCCCGACGTGCTGCTGACGACCCGGGCGATGACCCACGTGTTTCTTTACAGGAACGAGCGCGGCCGCAAGCCCCATCCGCCCGCGCCGCCCGGCACGGGGCGGAACGTGACATTGTATTGATCGCGCCCATGAAGTGCCCATGAAAGGAAGCCAGGTTGGGGCTCGACGGAGTCTCGCCCTACCGTCGGCGTGTGGATGCCCGGTTCATGGGAAGACCTTGCGCGCATCGGAGCCATGAACCGGCGTGTGTAATTGGCAATTGCAAATTGAAAATTGAAATTGTGGGAAGGGTCCCTTGCGCCGGTGGCCCGGATCGACGCGCGGAGCCGGTGCGCCGGGCAGTCCGGGTTGCCCTAGCCTAGCACAAAACCGCTGCGCGGTTTTGTTCCGACGATGGCATGGAACCCGCCGCGCAGCGGCGGGATAGAGTTCTTGACGACCGCCCCGCAACTTGCGCCTTGCAGCGCACAAACTTGATGTGCGAGCAACGTCTTTTCCGGGTCAAGGACTCTAGCCGGCCAGGGGCGGTTCGAGGGCGGCTTCGAGGGCGTTGGGCGGCGGCGTCTCGGGTTCTTCGATTTCGACGAGGGGTTTGAGTTTGACGTGGCGGTGTTTGTGGTAGCCGGTGCCGGCGGGGATGATGTGTCCCATGATGACGTTTTCCTTGAAGCCGCGGAGGTAATCGACCTTGCCCATGGTGGCGGCCTCGGTGAGAACGCGCGTGGTATCCTGGAAGGAGGCGGCGCTGAGGAAGCTCTCGGTTTCGAGGGAGGCTTTGGTGATGCCGAGGAGGACGGGCTGGGCTTCGGCGGGCTGGCCGCCCATTTTCTCGACGCGTTCGTTTTCGTTTTCGAAGTCGATTTTTTCGATCTGCTCGCCCCACAGGAAGGTGGTGTCGCCGGGTTCGGTGATGCGGACTTTGCGGAGCATTTGGCGGACGATGATTTCGATATGTTTGTCGTTAATGGTGACGCCCTGGAGGCGGTAGACTTCCTGGACTTCGTTGACGAGGTGTTCCTGGAGTTCCTGGGGGCCGCAGATTTCGAGGATTTCGTGCGGGTCGATGGGGCCTTCGGTGAGCTGCTGGCCTTTGCGGACGTAATCGCCTTTGAAGACGATGACGTGTTTGCCGATGGGGATGAGGTGTTCCTCCTCGAGGCGGGTTTCGACGTCTTTGATGACGATGCAGCGTTTGCCGCGGACGCTCGCGCCGAAGTCGACCACGCCGTCGATTTTCGAGATTTCGGCGGCGTCCTTGGGGCGGCGGGCTTCAAAGAGTTCGGCGACGCGGGGCAGGCCGCCGGTGATGTCTTTGGTCTTGGTGGTGCGGCGGGGGGTTTTGGCCATGAGGGTGCCGGCGACGATTCTCTCACCTTCCTTGACGACGATATGGGCGCCGGAGGGGATGGGGTAATTGGCGATGGGTTCGTTGCGGGAGTCGAGGACGACGATTTGGGGATGGAGATCTTCCTTGTGTTCGATGATGACCATGGCTTCCTGGGCGGTGGTTTCGTCCAGTTCCTGTTTCATGGTGACGCCTTCGATGATGTCGACAAACCTGACTTTGCCGGCCTTTTCGGAGAGGATGGGGACGTTATAGGGGTCCCACTGGACGAAGGCCTGGCCTTTTTTGACCTTGCCGCCGTTGTGGACCGAGATGACGGATCCGATGACGAGGTCGTGGCTTTCGAGTTCGCGACCGTCGTCGCCGAGGATGGAGATGGAGCCGTTCTTGTTGAGGACGATGTTGTCGCCGTCTTCGAGCTCGACGAGGCGCAGTTCGTTGTATTGGGCGGTGCCGTCGTGTTTGGCCTTGATCTGGGGCTGTTTGAAGAGCTGCTGGGCGGTGCCGCCGATGTGGAAGGTGCGCATGGTCAGCTGGGTGCCGGGTTCGCCGATGGATTGGGCGGCGATGATCCCGACGGCTTCGCCCAGCTTGACGAGGCTGCCGGTGGCCAGGTTGCGTCCGTAGCAGCAGGCGCAGACGCCGAACTTGCTTTCGCAGGTGAGGACGGACCGGATTTTGACCTTTTCGATGCCGGAGTCCTCGATGAGTTTGGCGGTGGCGAGGTCGATTTCCTGGTTGGCTTTGGCGAGCAGTTGCTTGGAGTTGCGGGGGTCGGGGATGTCGTCGCAGGCGCAGCGCCCGACGAGGCGTTCGCCGAGTTTGACGACTTCGTCTTCGCCCTCGAAGATGGCCTGGACCCAGATGCCGTTGTTGGTGCCGCAATCGTGTTCCTGGATGATGACATCCTGGGAGACGTCGACGAGTTTGCGGGTCATGTAGCCGGAGTCGGCGGTTTTGAGGGCGGTATCGGCGAGGCCTTTGCGGGCGCCGTGGGTGGAGATGAAATACTCGAGGACGGTGAGGCCTTCGCGGAAGTTGGAGAGGATGGGTTTTTCGATGATATCGCCGCTGGGTTTGGCCATGAGGCCGCGCACGCCGGCGAGCTGGCGGACCTGCTGGCGGTTGCCGCGGGCGCCGGAGTCGACCATGAGCCAGACGGGGTTGTATTCCTGTTTGCCGTGGTTTTGCTCGAGCGTTTTGATCATGACGTTGGAGATCTGGTCGGTGCAATGGGTCCAGATGTCCACGATGCGGTTGTAGCGCTCGCCGGGGGTGATGACGCCTTTGCGGTATTGTTTCTCAACGTCGTTGATCTGTTTTTGCGCGGCCTCGATTTCGGCGGGCTTTTCCTTGGGGATGATCATGTCGTCGATCCCGATGGAGGCGCCGGAGCGGGTGGCTTCGCGAAAGCCGAGGTCCTTGAGTTTGTCGAGGGTTTCGACGGTGCGGACATGGCCACAGACCTTGTAGCAGTTCCAGATGAGGTCGCCCAGCTGGCCCTTGCCCATGACGCGGTTGGGAAAGCCCAGCTCGAGTGGCCAGACCTCGCTGAAAATGACCCGCCCCACGGTGGTCTCAATCACCCGCCGCTTCGCGTCGCCGTAGACCGTCTGCCGCCCAAAGTCCGGGTTGGCGAGCAGAACGCGGTCGTGCGTTTTGAGGTCGCCCTCGGCGTGGGCGAAGAGGACTTCGCTTTTGGAGCCGAAGAGCATGAGGCGGCGGGGTTTGTCCTTGCCGGCGGCGCGGGGTTCGGCGGTGAGGTAATAGCAGCCGAGGGTGATATCCTGGGTGGGGGTCATGATGGGTTTGCCGCTGGAGGGGCTGAAGATATTAAGCGGAGCCATCATGAGGAGGCGGGCCTCCATTTGGGCTTCGACGGAGAGGGGGACATGGACGGCCATCTGGTCGCCGTCGAAGTCGGCGTTGTAGGCGGTGCAGACGAGGGGGTGGATGCGGATGGCTTCGCCTTCGATGAGGAGGGGTTCGAACGCCTGGATGGAGAGCCGGTGGAGGGTGGGGGCGCGGTTGAGCAGGACGGCGTGGCCCTTGGTGACTTCCTCGAGGATGTCCCAGACTTCGGGGGACTGGCGTTCGATCATTTTCTTGGCGGACCGGACGGTATGGACGTAGCCGAGTTCCTTGAGGCGGCGGATGATGAACGGCTCGAACAGGACGAGGGCCATTTTCTTGGGCAGGCCGCACTGGTTGAGCTTGAGTTCGGGGCCGATGACGATCACGGAGCGGCCGGAGTAATCGACGCGTTTGCCGAGGAGATTCTGGCGGAAGCGGCCGCTTTTGCCCTTGAGCATGTCGGAGAGCGACTTGAGGGCGCGGTTGCCGGCGCCGGTGACGGCGCGGCCGTGGCGCCCGTTGTCGAAGAGGGCGTCGACGGCCTCCTGGAGCATGCGTTTCTCGTTGCGGATGATGACCTCGGGCGTTTTGAGCTGGAGGAGGTTTTTGAGACGGTTGTTGCGGTTGATGACGCGGCGGTAGAGGTCGTTGAGGTCGGAGGTGGCGAAGCGTCCGCCTTCGAGGGGGACGAGCGGGCGGAGGTCGGGGGGGATGACGGGCAGGACGGTGAGGACCATCCATTCGGGGCGGACCTTGTTGGCGGTGAAGCCCTGGAGGAGCTTGATGCGTTTGGAGATCTTCTTGCGGATCTGCTTGCTGCGGGTTTCGAGCATGGCGGCCTGGAGCTCGACGATTTGCCTGCCCAGGTCGACGCGCGAGAGGGCTTCGCGGACGGCCTCGGCGCCCATTTTGGCGACGAAGGCGGCTTCGCCGTAGGTTTCGCGGGCTTCGCGGTATTCGTGTTCGCTGAGCAACTGGTGCAGCTGGAGGGGGGTGTTGCCGGGGTCGATGACCATGTAGTCTTCGTAATAGATGACGCGCTCGAGATTGCGTGCGGTCATGTCGAGCACGAGCCCCAGCCGGGAGGGCATGCACTTGAAGAACCAGATGTGCGACACGGGAACGGCCAGTTCGATGTGGCCCATCCGCTCGCGGCGGACGCGGGCGAGGGTGACTTCGACGCCGCAGCGGTCGCAGACGACGCCGCGGTGTTTGATGCGTTTGTATTTGCCGCAGGAGCATTCCCAGTCCTTGACGGGGCCGAAGATGCGTTCGCAGAACAGGCCGCCCTTTTCCGGCTTGAAGGTGCGGTAGTTGATGGTCTCGGGGTTCTTGACTTCGCCTTTGGACCAGGAGCGGATGGCTTCGGGAGAGGCGATGGCGATGGCCACCGATTCCACCTGGTTGACCTTGTCCAGCCCCAACAGCTCGCGAGTGGCTTCTTTGGATGTCATCATAATCAGCGTCGAGTGGCGGTTGCGCGGGTGGGGGGAATCAATTGGTGATGTTGGCCAGGGTGGTTTGCGGGGTGGAGGGGGCTTCGATGGGGTTGGTGTAGCCCACCTTGACATCCAAGCCGAGGGATTGCATTTCCTTGACGAGCACGTTGAAGGATTCGGGCACGCCGGCTTCGAGGCAGTTGTCGCCCTTGACGATGCTTTCGTAGATGCGGGTGCGGCCCTGGACGTCGTCGGACTTGACGGTGAGGAGTTCCTGGAGGGTGTAGGCGGCGCCGTAGGCCTCCATGGCCCAGACTTCCATTTCCCCGAAGCGCTGGCCGCCGTATTGGGCTTTGCCGCCGAGGGGCTGCTGGGTGACCAGCGAGTAGGGGCCGACGGCGCGGGCATGGATCTTGTCGGCGACCAGGTGGCCGAGTTTCATCATGTAGATGTAGCCGACGACGACTTCCTGGTCGAAGGGTTCGCCGGTGCGGCCGTCGTAGATCCGGGTTTTGGCGTGTTCGGGGAGTTTGGCCTCCTTGAGGTAATGGCGGATGTCCTTTTCCTTGATGCCGTCGAAGACGGGGGTGGCGAACTTGATGTCCAGGAGGCGGGCGGCCCAGCCGAGGTGGGTTTCGAGAACCTGGCCGACATTCATGCGGGACGGCACTCCGAGAGGATTGAGGATGATGTCCACGGGCGTGCCGTCCTTGACGAAGGGCATGTCCTCCTCGGGGACGATTTTCGCGACGACGCCCTTGTTGCCGTGGCGTCCGGCCATTTTGTCGCCGACGGACAGTTTGCGTTTGGAGGCGATGTAGACTTTGACGGACTTGATGATGCCGACATCGACTTCGTCGCCGGCTTCGGCGCGCTCGAGTTCCTCGTCGTATTGCATCTGGAGGTCGTCGAATTTCTTTTTGAACGTGCCGATGATCTCGTTGATTTTGTTGCGGATTGGGGAGGGATCGATCTCGATGCGGTCGTAGACCTGCGCGAGTTTGCGGAGGAGGGTCTTGGTGATTTTGCGGTTGGCGGGAATGATGATTTCGCCGGTCTCGCTATTGACGACGTCGAGGGGGATTTTTTCGCCGAGGAGGATGTTGCTGAGGGCTTCGGTGAGCTGTTCGCGAAGCTCGTCGGTCTTGCCCCGGAATTCCTCCTGGACCTGCTTGGCAGCCTTCTTGGAGTCGAGGGGGGACGTTTTTTCCTTCTCCTCCTCGCGCTCTTTTTTGGAGGACACCTTGACGTCCATGACAATGCCGTAGGTGCCGGAAGGGACTTTGAGGGAGGTGTCTTTGACGTCGGCGGCCTTTTCGCCGAAGATGGCGCGCAGCAGGCGTTCCTCCGGGGCCAGCTCGGTTTCGCTTTTGGGGGTGATTTTGCCGACGAGGATGTCGCCGGGCTTGACTTCGGCGCCGACCCGGATGACGCCGTCCGGGCCGAGGTTTTTGAGGGCCTCGTCGCCGAGGTTGGGAATGTCGCGGGTGATTTCCTCGGGGCCGAGTTTGGTGTCGCGGGCGCTGACTTCGAACTCGTCGATGTGGATGGAGGTGTAGACGTCCTCCTTGACGATGCGTTCGCTGACGAGGATGGCGTCTTCGAAGTTGTAGCCGTTCCACGGCATGAACGCGACGAGCACGTTGCGTCCGAGGGCGAGTTCGCCGCGCTGGGTGCAGGGGCCGTCGGCGATGACCTGGCCTTTTTTGACGGAGTCGCCCTTGGCGACGATGATTTTCTGGTTGATGCAGGTGGCGGCGTTGGAGCGCATGAACTTCCGGATCTCGTAGACCCAGATGCCGGCCGCCGGGTCATGGCGGATGCGTTTTCGGGATTCGGACAATTTGCCGTCGCGGGTGATGACGATTTGGTTGCCGGTGACGGAGGCGACCTTGCCGTGTTCTCGGGCGAAGACGACGGCGCAGGAGTCGCGCGCGACGCGTTCCTCGAGGCCGGTGGCGACGAGGGGGGCTTCGGTGGTGAGGAGGGGCACGGCTTGGCGCTGCATGTTCGAGCCCATCAGGGCGCGATTGGCGTCGTCGTGCTCGAGGAACGGGATGAGGCTGGCGGCGACGGACACGATTTGTTTGGGGGAGACGTCCATGAAGTCGACGCGATGGGATTCGATGTCGACGAATTCGCCTTTGGCGCGGCAGGTGACCTTGGGGGTGGTGAAATGGCCCTTGTCGTCGATGGGGGCATTGGCCTGGGCGATGATGTAATTCTCCTCGCGGTCGGCGGTGAGGTATTCGATCTGGTGGGTGACGCGGCCTTTTTCGACCTTGCGATAGGGGGTTTCGAGGAAGCCGAAGTCATTGACGCGGGCGAAGGTGGCGAGCGAGGCGATCAGGCCGATGTTGGGGCCTTCGGGGGTTTCGATGGGGCAGATGCGGCCGTAGTGGGAGGGGTGGACGTCGCGCACTTCGAACCCGGCGCGGTCGCGGGACAAGCCGCCGGGTCCGAGGGCGGAGAGGCGGCGTTTGTGGGTGAGTTCGGCCAGGGGGTTGATCTGGTCCATGAACTGCGAGAGCTGGCTGCGGCCGAAGAAGTCGCGGATGACGGCGGAGAGGGCCTTGGGGTTGATGAGTTTCTGGGGGGTCATGAGTTCGGCCCCCTGGTCGAAGAGCGTCATGCGCTCCTTGACGAGCCGTTCGGTGCGGGCGAGGCCGACGCGGCACTGGTTGGCGAGCAGTTCACCAACGGTGCGCACGCGGCGGCTGCCGAGGTGGTCGATGTCGTCGAGGGAGCCTTCGCCGCGTTTGAGACGCAACAGGTATTTGGTGGCCTCGACCAGGTCCTCCTTGGTCAGGATGCGGGTGTCCTCGCTGCTCTTGAGGCCGAGTTTCTGTTTGATTTTGTAGCGGCCGACGCGGCCGAGGTCATAGCGTTTGGGGTCGAAGAAAAGGCGTTTGATCAGGGCGCGCGCGTTGGCGGCGGTGGGGGGGTCGCCGGGGCGGAGGCGGCGGTAGATGTCCTTGAGGGCCTCCTCCTCGTCCTTGGTGGGATCCTTCTTCATGCACTTGATGATGATCCCCTCGTCGACGGTGGTGTCGACCATGCGGATTTTGGGGATGCCGAGGTCGGCGATCTGTTTGACGACGGCCTTCGAAAGCGGTTCGAAGGCGCGGGCGACGACGACGCCCTTGTCCGGATCGACGGCATCGTCGATGAGCACCTTGTTTTGGAGGTCTTCGAGCTTTTCGGCCTGTTTGACGGTGTATTCCTCGATGTCGTAGAACATCTTGATGATGTCGGCGTCGGAGCCGGTGCCGCGTTTCTTCTCGTCGTCGAGGAAGTTCAGGGCCCGGAAGAACGTCGTGGTCAGGAATTTGCGGCGGCGCTTTTTGCGGTCGAGGTAGACATAGAGCAGGTCGCTGGTGTCAAACTGGGCTTCATACCAGGAGCCGCGGTCCGGGATGATGCGGAAGGAGTGAAGGATTTTGCCGTTGGGGTGCTGGGTGGCTTCGAACGCGAGACCTGGGGAACGGTGCAACTGGCTGACGATGACGCGTTCGGCGCCATTGATGACGAAGGTGCCCTGGGGGGTCATGAGGGGCAACTCGCCCATGAACACCTTTTCCTCTTTGGTGCCCTTTTCTTCCTTGAGGCGGAAGGTGACATAGAGGGCGGCGCCGAAGGTGATCCCTTCGCGCAGGCACTCGAGCCAGTCCGTCTTCGGCTCGGCAATGTCGTAACTCACATATTGGAGCACGCACTTGCCGTCGTAACTCTCGATGGGGAACACCTCGGAGAAGACCGCCTCGAGCCCGACGTTTTTGCGTTTGCTCGGGGGCACGTCCAGCTGGAGAAATTCCCGATACGAATTGGTCTGGATTTCGATCAGGTTCGGCGGCGCGATGATTTCCTTGATTTTGCCGAAGTTAATTCGTTCCGTGGCTCGCGTTGGCATGTTGGTTCCTAGACACTTGGCCGGCGGCTGGTCCGGCCCCTGGTTGCGATTGGACGACACGAGGCAAGCGCCCCGCCGCACGGGGGTGCCTGCCCGAACGCCTCATGGATGGCGGGTGTCCTGAGATCGTGTGTCGTGTTTCGTCTCGTTGGATCGTCGAAAAGACAGCGCCGGGCCGGCGGACCCAAGCCGCGGCCCGGCGCGGGTGACATCGGTTACTTGAGCGTGACTTTGGCGCCCACATCCTCGAGTTTCTTCTTGGCCGCCTCGGCCTCTTCCTTGGGCGCCCCTTCGAGCACGGGCTTGGGCGCGCCTTCGACGAGGGCCTTGGCTTCGGCCAACCCGAGGCCGGCTTTGACCTCCCGCACCGCCTTGATGACGGCAATTTTCTTCTCCGGCGGGAGGGATTCCAGAATGACGTCGAAATGGGTCTGCGCTTCCGCCGCGGGCGCGGCGGCGGCGCCCGCGGCCGGGGCGGCCGCGACGGCCACGGGCGCGGCGGCGCTGACGCCCCATTTCTCTTCCAGTTCCTTCACCAATGCCGCGATTTCCATCACCGTCGCATTGCTCAGTTCTTCCACGATTTTGGTCTTGTCCAGTGCCATGGTTGTCTTTCGTCTCGTCGTCATCCGCGGCCACGGATGGTTTGAGCTCACGGCCCGCGAGCCGACGATTTACTTGTTGAGGGTTGTTGTTGCTGTTGCGGTTGCTGTTGCTTCCGTCTGCCCGCCGAGGGGGAGGGCGGAAAGGGGTTGATGTCAGGTTTTGTCCGCCTTGGCCTGCAAGACCCTGGCGAGTTGCGAGGCGGGGGTGTTGAGCAGGCGGACCAGGCTGCCGGCCGGAGTGTTGAGCAGAGCCAGAAAGCGCGCGCGCAGCACTTCCGGGGCGGGCAGGTCGGCCAGGGTCTGGATGGCAGCCGGGTCGAGCCGTTCGTTGTTCAGGTAGCCGAAATGGAGGTCGGGCTTGTCAAATTCCGCGCGGAACGCCTTGAGAATCTTGGCGGCGACGGAGACGTCCTTGGTGCCGGTGACGACGGCCAATTGGCCGGCGAGGCCGTCGCCGAGGTCGGCGATGCCGGTTTCTTTGACGGCGAGGCGGAAGAGGGAGTTTTTGACGACGTGCATGGCGCACCCGGCGTGGCGGAGGCGCGTGCGCAGTTCACTGATGGGGCCGACTTTCAGGCCCTGGTAATTGAGGACGATGAAGAACGGCGAGGCGTTGAGCTGTTGGAGGTATTCCCGGGTGATACTGTGTTTTTCGGCGCGCATAATCAGTGGGGGCAGAGTGGGGGCCGGGCACTAGGCGGCTTTGGCGAAGGTCTTGAAGTCCAGCCGCACGGGTGGACTCATGGTGGCGGAGAGTGTGCAGCTCTGAATGTATTGGCCGCGGGCGCTCTGAGGGCGCGCCTTGGTGACCGCGTCGATGACGGAGCGTGCGTTTTCGACGATTTGGGCGGGCTGGAAGCTGGTTTTTCCGACGGGGACATGGACGTTGCCGGCCTTGTCGATCTTGAATTCGACGCGGCCCGCCTTGACTTCCTTGACCGCCTTGGCGGTGTCGTCGGTGACCGTGCCCGTTTTCGGGTTGGGCATCAGGCCGCGCGGGCCGAGCACTTTGCCCAGCTTGCGGACTTCGGCCATGGCTTCGGGCGTGGCGATGGCGATGTCGAAATCGGTCCAGCCTTCCTGGCATTTTTTCACCATGTCCTCGAACCCGACATACTCCGCGCCGGCCGCCTTGGCCGCGTCGGCCGCCGCGCCGCTTTTGGCGAACACCAGGACGCGGACGGTTTTGCCGCTGCCATGCGGGAGGGGCACGGTGCCGCGGACCATCTGGTCGGACTGTTTGGGGTCGACGCCCAGGCGGAAGGCCAGTTCGACGCTTTCGTTGAACTTGGCTTTGGGGAATTTGAGGAGCAGGTCGACGGCGGCTTCGAGGCTGTAGGACTTGCCGGAGTCGACCAATGCGAGGGCTTTTGTGTATCGTTTGCTGGGCATGTGATGGGTTGCGGTGCTGGCGAGCGGCGGGCTCTCCCGCGGTTGGGGGTTTAGTCGGTGATGTCGATGCCCATGCTGCGGGCGGTGCCGGCGATGATGCGGAAGGCAGCGTCGTCGCTGGCGGCGTTGAGATCCTTCTGTTTGAGTTTGATGATGTCCATGACCTGTTTGCGGGTGACCTTGCCGACTTTTTCCTTGTTGGGCTGTTTGGAGCCGGAGGCGAGGCTGGCGGCTTTTTTGAGCAGCACGGCGGCGGGGGGCGATTTGGTGATGAACGTGAAGGACTTGTCCTGGTAGACGGTGATGACGACCGGGATGACGAGGCCGGCATCCGCCTTGGTGCGGGCGTTGAACTCCTTGCAGAAGGCCATGATGTTGACGCCGTGCTGGCCCAGGGCGGGGCCGACGGGCGGGGCGGGGTTGGCCTGGCCGCCGGGGATTTGCAGTTTGATGATGCCGGTGACTTTTTTCGCCATAAATCGCTACAATGAAGGCTATGCTTTTTCGACCTGCCAATACTCCAGTTCCACCGGCGTGTTGCGGCCGAAGATGTTCACGGTCACCTTCAGCTTGCCCCGCGCGGGGTCGATTTCCTCAATGATGCCGCTGAAGTTCAAAAACGGCCCGTCGTTGATCTTGACCGTCTCCCCGACCTCGAACTCGACTTTCGGGCGTTCGGTTTCCTCCGATTCCGCGATCTTGCTCTTGATGGATTCGATCTCTTCCTGGGGGGTGGGGGCGGGGCGGTCGCCGCCGACGAAGCCGATGATGCCCGGGGTGTCGCGGATGAAGTACCACGGGCGCTCGATGACGCGGTTGTTGTCGTCGAGGAGCGCCATGTTGATGAAGACGTAGCCCGGAAACAGTTTCCGGGTGCTGACGCTCTTTTTGCCGCCGCGGACCTCGGCGACTTTTTCCATGGGGAGAAGCACTTCGTTGATGTAGCCGCTCATTTCCTCGGCTTTGAGTCGTTTTTCAATGCTTTCCTTGACCCTGTGTTCCTGGCCGGAAAGGGTGTGGATGACGAACCATTGGGTGCGCATGGGACCTGGGCGGGTTAGATCTTGGTGACCCAGCTGACGATGATGACGAGCACATAATCCACACCCACGGTGAACAGTCCCAGGAGCAGGGTGGAAATCATCACCACCACGGTGGCGCCTTTGAGTTCATCCCACGTCGGCCAAGTGCACTTTTTGAGTTCCTCGCGGGTTTCCTGGACGTACGCGGAGAGCCGCAGCAGCTGGCCCTGGCGCCACATGTAAATGAACGTGGCTCCGATGAGGACCACCCAGAAGGTGGTCCAGTTCAGGAGCACTGACTTAATGATTTCGATGTTCACAATGTTCTCCTGGCGGAGGGGGGGGGATTCGAACCCCCGATGGGTGTTCACCCATAACGGTTTTCAAGACCGTCGCGATAGACCGCTCTGCCACCCCTCCACGCGAGTTGCGTGCCGGCCGACGCTGGCAGGGCGTGAGGGACTCGAACCCCCAACCGACGGTTTTGGAGACCGCTACTCTACCAATTGAGCTAACGCCCTGCGTTGCCGCCAAATTGTTTCATGTGTTGCCAAACCCGGGAGGGGAAAGGCGCGATTCCCCGCCGCGCCGCCCCGGCCCGCATCGTTGCGCTATGCAATGATTTCCGAAATGCGCCCCGCGCCGATGGTACGGCCACCCTCGCGAATCGCGAAGCGCTGACCGCGTTCCATGGCCACGGGCGCAATCACCTTGATCTCCATCGACACGTTGTCGCCCGGCATCACCATCTCCACCCCTTCGGGCAGCGACACCACATTGCCGGTCACGTCGGTGGTCCGGAAGTAGAACTGCGGGCGGTAGTTGCTGAAGAAGGGCGTGTGCCGCCCCCCTTCCTCCTTGGAGAGCACATAGACTTCCGCCTTGAAATGGGTGTGGGGCGTGATGGACCCCGGCTTGGCCAGCACCATGCCGCGCTCGACCTCTTCCTTCTTGATCCCCCGCAGCAACACCCCCACGTTGTCGCCCGCCTGCGCCTTGTCGAGCAGCTTCCGGAACATCTCGATGTCCGTGGCCACGGTCTTGCGCGTTTCCCGCAACCCGACCATTTCGACGTCAGTCATGCGGTTGAGCACGCCGCGTTCGACGCGGCCGGTGACGACGGTGCCGCGGCCTTCGATGTTGAACACGTCCTCGATGCACATGAGGAACGGCTTGTCGACCTCGCGGGTGGGCAGCGGGATGAACGTGTCGATCGCCTGCATGAGCTCCTCGATCGGCTTTTCGCCCTCGGGAAGCCCTTCCATGGCCGCCTTCGAGTTGCCGCGCACGATGGGGGTTTTGTCGCCCGGGAACCCGTATTTGGTGAGGAGGTCGCGGATTTCCATGTCCACCAGGTCGAGCAGTTCCGGATCGTCCACCAAGTCCACCTTGTTCAGGAACACCACGATGGCCGGCACGCCGACCTGGCGCGCCAGCAGGATGTGCTCGCGCGTTTGCGGCATGGGGCCGTCGGCGGCGCTGACCACCAGGATCGCGCCGTCCATCTGCGCCGCTCCCGTGATCATGTTCTTGATGTAGTCGGCGTGCCCCGGGCAGTCCACGTGCGCGTAGTGCCGGTTCTCCGTCTCGTATTCCACATGCGACACCGCAATGGTCACCGTCTTGGTGTCGTCACGCACCGTGCCGCCCTTGGTAATGTCCGCGTAGGCGATCTTCTTGGCGAGACCCTTCCGCTCCTGCATTACAAGAATCCCCGCCGTCAGCGTGGACTTCCCATGATCCACATGCCCGATCGTCCCCACGTTGACGTGCGGTTTGGTGCGTTGAAATTGCTCTTTAGCCATGCGTTCTCCTGCGTTTGGTTGGTTTCTGTGCTGCGTTATTGCTCAAATGTCCGTTCCATCGTGTCTGGAGCCCATGACCAGGATTGAACTGGTGACCTCATCCTTACCAAGGATGCGCTCTACCAACTGAGCTACATGGGCGAAAGCCGGATCAGAATTCGTCCTGCCCGAGAAACGACAAGACACCACTAAGCCCGCGCTTTCTCGAGAAAGCCATCTAGGGCTCATGGCATCATTTTTGTTCCGGCCCGCCGACTGAGCGGTGAAGTTAAGAGGATGGTCGAGAGCTTGTCAACGGTTTTTCCAAGAATTTGTTGGGTCCTGTTCGGGGGGCTGGTGCATGCTCTGGGGAATCGGGCGGATGCTCCCTGGGCCACGGGCGCATGATCATTGCAAGAGCTTGCTGCCGAATGGTTTTCACGTAAAAACACGGTTCATCTCCCGGGCACAAACCGCTGCAACCCCAGCGTCATCCCAAAAAGCCCCACGAACATCAGCGCCGTCGCCCAGGTGCCGCCACAGACCGCCAGCAGGTCCACCAACACAATTCCGGCCAGCAAACCCGACACGCTGCGGCCCAGGTTGCGTTGCGCCGTCCAGAACGTGTCCCGCAGGCAATACACCACCCAGATCGACAGGGCCCCGCCCAGCGCCAGGCCCTGCCAGAAATGCGGCCCCCGATTCACGATGAGCGCCAGCACCACCGGGGGCGCCAGCCACAGGCAGGGCCAGGGTTGGACGGGCGTCCGGATGCTTTCCTTGCGCGCCAGATAGCTCAGCCCGACGACGTAGCTGCCCAGCGCCAGCGCCGACCACAGCGCGAATCCGGTCATGCCGTCGCGTCCCGTTGAGGCGGCCAGCAGGATCAACAGGCTGCGGGCCGCTCCCATGAAGACGGGGGAGAAGGCGAAGATGTTGTGCACGGCGTCATAGATGAGGATGGTCAGGGCCAGGAGCACCGCCACCAGCATCGTGGTTTGGCTGAGCCACGCCAGGCTCAGCAGCCCCACCGCCAGCCAGGTCAGGCCCAGCGTCCACACGGTCCTCAGGTCGATCCGCCCGGCGGGAATCGGCCGTTCGCGGCGATGCTGCCGGTCGAAGGGGACATCGAACGCGTCGTTCAGATACGTGCCGCCCAGGTAGAGCCAACTCGCACCCCATGCCGCGCCCAGCAGCCGCGCCGGGTCGCCCCCGCCTGCCAGCAGCCAGCCCGCCAGGCAGTTGGACCAAACCGTCGGCAGATTCGACACCCGGCCCAGCACGAGCAAGGTGCGAACCCCCGAATGCGGTGTGAGGCGGACGGGCATGGAACGGGGCTCAAGCCGGGCGGATGTTGGTGCAGTAGGCCAAATGGATCCCATGAGACAGATGCATCGCGGCACCTTTACCAGCCGGGGCCCGGCGAGGCGAGCGCGAAGAAATGCGGGTTGACGGCATCGCCGGGTTTCTATACCGATACGTCCCGACAAACCTTGATGACGCTCTGGGCCATGGTGACGGCTGAGCGGGGTATGGCGGCGGGCCTGTGCGCGCCTGGCCCCGCGGCGGCCGCCTCCCGAACGTGACCGGCCCGGGGCGTTTTCCGAAGATCATGAGCACAGACAAGCCCAGCATGTTCGTCACTGCGGACGGCAGAAACGTGTTGTTCACCTTCATTCTCGTCAGCTCCCTGTTTCTCCTCTGGGGGTTCTGCAACGGGATGATCGACGTCATGGACAAACATTTCCAGGAGGAACTACACCTCACCCTCGCCCAATCCGCCTGGGTCCAGTTCGCGCATTACCTCGGCTATTTTCTGATGTCGCTGCCCGCCGGTTGGCTGGCCACGCGCCTCGGCTACAAAGGGGGCATCATCGCAGGGTTGCTGATGGTTGCGCTTGGTGGTTTTTGGTTCATTCCGGCCACCAAGATCGCCGCGTTCTGGGCGTTCCTCGTGGGCGTCTGCGCGATCGCTTCCGGGCTCACGTTCCTGGAGACGGTGGCCAATCCCTATACGACCGTCCTGGGGCCACCGCGCTACGCCGCCACCCGCATCAACCTGGCCCAATCGTGCAACGGAATCGGTTGGATCCTCGGCCCCATCGCCGGCGGCCTGTTCTTTTATAGCAAAGATGCCGCCGGGAAAAGCACCGGGGCCGCAACGCTCTGGATCCCCTATGCCGGCGTCGCCGTCGTTGTCATCCTCCTTGCCGTAGTGTTCTATTACGCCAGTGTGCCCGACATCAAGACCGAGGACGACTACCACCTGGAGGATTCCGACGCGAATGGCGCGAGAACGGCGACGCCAGACCGAGGGGTGGAACGCGGCCCTGTCTATGCCCTGTTGGTGTTCAACGCGGCAGTGCTGATCGGCATATGCGGGATGATTCTATGGTTGGTCCTTTCAGTGTTCAAAATCGAGCCAAGCACGCTCCAGATGGCGGTCGGCGCAGCGGTCTTGCTTGTCATTGTCGCGGTCCTGCTGGTGTCCACCGCCAGGAATATCACGCATCACAGCATGTGGTCCCATCCGCACTTCTCCGCCGCCACGCTGGCGCAGTTCTTCTACGTCGCCGCGCAAGCTGGCATCTTCAGCTTCATCATCAATTACATGACCGCCGAAGTGCCTCCCATTCCCAGCTCGTGGCATAACGAGACGACGAAAGAGTTGATTGAGATCCGAACCGCGTTCACCGCCAAGGACATCAAGGACCTACCCGCGTTTGCCGCAAGGCTGAAGCAGCCGCCCGATGGCGTCTCCGCCTTCGTCGCGACCAACCTGTCGAGCGGCACCCTCGATGCTCTGGCCCAATACCAGGGCGCCGCGTCGCATCCCCATGCATTGCGCCTCGTGCTGTTGCAGGACCTCAATGCCATCGTGAGAAACCACACGGTTTACGACCCGACTCGTTTCGAAGGCATCACCCTGGGCGAGAGCACCCGAGAACTGCTGGCCCTCGACGACAAGCAACCCAACAGGCCCCGCCTGAACCGCCTGCTCCTTAGCGACGCCTTCCCGAAAGAGCTCGCGTTCACCGACGGCATCTACGGCATCAGCAACAAGGGTGCATCCAACCTCGCCTCGCTGGGTTTTGTGTGTTTCCTGATCGGCCGGTTCACAGGCGCCGGCCTGCTGAGGAAATTCTCCGCGCACAAGGTGCTGGGGCTCTATGGGCTGCTGAACGTCCTGATCACCTTTCTCGTCTTCCTCAAACTGGGCTGGCTGTCCGTCGTGTGCGTCTTCCTCAGCTACTTCTTCATGTCCATCATGTTCCCCACCATCTTCGCCCTCGGCATCTTCGGCCTCGGTGTCCGCGCCAAGCGCGCTTCGGCTTACATCGTCATGGCGATCATGGGCGGCGCCATTCTGCCGAAGCTGATGGGAGCCGTGGCGGACCGCTACGACATGTCCCGGAGCTTCATCGTGCCGATGCTCTGCTTCATCGGCATCGCCCTCTACGGCTACTACTGGCCAAGCCTCAGCAAGGCCGAATCCCTCCACGGCGTCGGCGCCTCCGGAGGCCACTGAACGGCCCCGCCCGCCCCTGCGGTGCGGCAGTTCATGTTGGCTCAAAACCGGGCAGCGGTTTTGCATAGCGAGGCGCGTCTTGGATTCCGGGCCGCAGTGCCAACCGCCATCGCCTCGAGCTGTTGCAGCGCCCCAAAGGGTCTGAGGCAAGCGCCTCGCTTTCAGGCGGCGCTTTGGCCTTGCGCCTGTTCGGCCTGGGCGAGCCTTCTGGCTTTGCGTTCCCACAGCCAGCAAATGAACAGGCTGATCTCGTAAAGCAGCTGCATCGGGGCGGCCATGACCATCATGGTGATGGGGTCGCCGGACGGGGTCGCGAAGGCGGCGACCACCAGGTTGCCGATGATGGCGTAGGTCCGGAACCCGACGAGTTTCTCGTAATCGAGCAGTCCGATCTTCACGAGGGTCAGGATGACGACCGGCAGTTCGAAGGCGACCCCCATGCCGAGCATGAATTTGCACATGAAGCCGATGTACGCATCCGCCCGCCACTCGTCCGCCGCGAACCCCAGCCACTGCGAAAACTGCACCGTCGCTCCGAGCGCAATCGCGGAGACGATGAAATAGCAGAAGGTCACGCCGATGAAGAAGAGAACGGAACCGATTCCGACGGAGTGGTAGAGGAGCCGTTTCTCGTGCACCTTGAGGGCCGGCAGGACGAACTGCCCGATAAACAACAGCAGGAACGGCGCCGCCAGCACCAGGCCGCCGTACAACGCCAGCTTCATCGCCACCAAAATCCCCTCCACCGGGCTGTAATTCTTGATCGACACCAGCTTGTGCCCCGCGGCAGCTGCCGCGCCAGGCTCCGCCTGCACCACCAGCAGCGTGTTCGTGCCCGCCCGCATCGGCATCAGCCGCAAGGCGCCCACCGCCACGTTGCTGTCCCACAATCCCGCGCCGAATTCACCCAACTGCACCCGCCCGATGGCGTTTGTGCTCGTGCCGATCAACACGGGAATGCCCTGCCGGTTTCGATGGAACACATGCTCGGCGTTGTTCAGCGGCCACATGAGCACCGCCACGAGGAACTTGCCCGCCACCAGGCAAATCACCATCGCGAGCACCAACGACACCAGGCACTTGACCAGCGTCCACCGCAGGTCCTCCAAGTGCTCCAGAAACGTCTTGACCGGCCCCCCCCCATCCTCCTCCTCCTCGGGGTGAGACCGCCCGTCTTCGGGCTCCTGAACCATGCGCCGTCCTTCAGCGGGCTTCAGGAAGGCCGCTGGCTCCAATGCTCACCGCCCGCAGCCGGGTCCGCCGGGGGAGACGATTCGTCCGCATGGTCGTCCGGGGATTCCGAGTGCGCCGTGCTTGACGCCGGTTCCGGCTTTGTCCGGTGGGAGGGGGTGGGTTCGTCTTCGATCGCCTGCTGCAGTTCATCCTGGACTTCGCGGGTGGCCTTTTTGAATTCCTTGAGGCCGCTGCCCAGGCCGCGCATCAGCTCGGGCACCTTTTTGGCACCAAACAGGACCAGCACAATGATCAGGATCCCGACAATCTCCGGCCACCCCAGCATCGCATACACAATGGTGTTCATATCAGTTGCAACTACTACCGTAACCTAGGCGCGCCGCGTTCAATGTAAAGCACGAAAAGAACCCCTGCCCCGCCCGCGGGATGCGGGGCCGCCACGGCGCGGCGATGGGCTTGTTAGCGGCTCGGGCGGGTTTTACTTGGGCGGGTCGAGCAGGATGAACTCGCCGCGGCGGTTTTTGGACCAGGCCTCGCTGTTGTGGCCCGGGTCGGCGGGGCGGTCTTCACCGAAGCTGATGGTGTCGATCAACTGCGGGCTGACCCCCTGTTGGGCCAGGTATTCGCGGATGGACAACGCGCGGCGTTCGCCCAGCGCACGGTTGTATTCCTCGGTGCCGCGCTCGTCACAGTGGCCTTCGATCCGCAGCGCCTTGCCCGCATAACTGCCCATGGCGCTGCCCACCTTGAGGATCTTCGGCACCTCGCTGGGGCGGATGTTCGATTTGTCAAAGTCGAAATAGACGGTGTCCGTGGCGAAGGGCTGCTCGGCCGACGGGGTCCACTGGTGCAGCGGGACGGTGCTGGCCGCGATGCCGCCGGTGGCCTCATCCACCATGCCCTCGGACCCGACGCCGCTGGCCAGGGGGTTGGTATCCAGCGGCATGCCCGCGGTGTCCCCCACCGCGCCCGGCCTGGTGCCGGGGATTGTGGTGATGCGACCGGGGTTACGTTTGCAGCCCACGACACTCGCGGACAGAAGCACGGCGACGACCAGCCAACAGGCGTTAGTGAATAGTTTCATGTTTGCGTTTGCTTGCGGAGACCAATCATCGAGCCCAACTCGGCTGCGAATTGCTCCCCAAAAATCGGCGCATAGTTTTGACCTTCGCCGTGGGCACGTCAAGCAAAGACAACGATTTGCCGTGATCGGGCCCCCTGCAAAACACCACCGCCCGGGAATTGGGCGCCCACGACGGGTCCTCGCCTTCGACCACGACCCGCGCCTCGCCGCCGCCGGCCTTGACCACGCAGATGTGGAATTGCCGCATCATGGTGGTGAACACGATCCACTTGCCGTCCGGCGACCAGTCGGGTTCCGTCGCGTTGGGAACCCCGGCCGTGGTGAGCCGGCGCATCGGGCCGCCTGCGGCCGGGACAACATACAGGCCCGCCGGACCCCGCGTCCGCGACACGAAACAAATGGACGCGCCGTCGGGCGACCAGCACGGGGAGGACTCGGCTTCCCTGGTCGAGGTGAGCCGCTGCGGATTGGCGCCGTTGCGGTCGGCCACATACAGGTCCGGGTTGCCGCTCTTGCTCAGGATCATGGCCACGCGCTGGCCGTTGGGCGACACGGCCGGGCTCATGCTCGACCCGCCGTAGGGCGTGATCGACCGGCGCGAGCCGCTGGCCAGTTCGTGCGCAAACACATTCAGCCGGCCCAGCTTGTAGCTGTCGTAATACAACATCGACCGCCCCCCCCATGCCGGCGCCGCCGCCATCGACTCATCCCGCGTCACCTGCCGCGCGTTGTGCCCGTCGTAGTCCGACACGTAAATCTCACTCCGGCCCCCGCCCGTTTCCACCCGGAACGCGATCGACGTCTGCGCAATCCCGGGCTGACCGGTCAACTCCCTGGCAACGTCATCCGCAAACGCGTGCACCTGCGCGCGGATCGTGCCGCCCGCATACGCCTTGGCCAGGCGCTGGTGCTGGTTGAACTTCTCCACAACCCGCCCTTCGACGCGCCCGGCGTTGCTGCCGGTGACGACGAACTTCGCCTCCGCGGCGGGCACGTGGGCGATGCCCATGAACAGGAGATCGTTCTTCAGGACGCTGTCCGCCTCGCCGGTGAATCCCGAAACGTGAACCGGAACGGGCTTGAGAAAGCCGTGCACGTCGACGCTCTTCGTGATGTCCAGCTCGGTCTGGGCCCACAGCGCCGGCGCGGCCAGCACCACCCATGCCCCCACCCCGCCGCGCCACCAACCCCCTGCCCGGACAGTCCCGCGCCCCTTTCGAACCCGCCCCCCGCCCGGAAACCCCGGCGGCCTCAACCGGGCCCCCCGCGCGGATGCGACCGCGCCGCCGCCGCGGTCCGCAGGCGGTTTGACAGTGGGGGTGGGGATGGGGAGAGACGGTGTGAGCTTCATCCGGCAAGGCGTTTGGCGTTGAGGTTGAAATTGATGACGAACGTGCGCGAATGCTCGCGCGCCCCGTCGGGGAACGGCGCGACAAAACGAACCTTGTTCAGGGCGGCCTGCACCGAGCGGTCCAGCAGCGCGTTGCCGGAGCGCTTCGATAGATGGCTCGAAATGACGTTGCCATCCCGCGCAATCACCACCGTCGCCTGGGCAGTCGCCGTCTCCTCCTCGAAATCCCCCGTCACCACCCACGCGTCTTCATACACCGATTTCACAAATTGCCCGTAATTCCCATAGGCCTCCCCCCCCGGCCCGTGGACCGCCACCACCGTCCCCTGCTCGAACCCGGCCCGCTGCAATCCGCTCACCACCTTCCCGATGCGCGACGCCTGCTGCCGCGCCGCCTGCTCCCAGGCGCGCGCCTCGGCCTTCGCACGGGCGGCCGCCGCAGCGCTCTGCGACCGCTTCACCGGCTTCAGCTCAATCTTCGGCATCGCCGTGTCCCTCGCCTTGCCCGCAGCCGTCACCTTCGGCTGGGCCGTCTTCTTGGCGTCGTCTGTGGGCGGCAAACTGACCCGGGGCACCTCCTTCTTGAGCTGCGCCTTGGGCGGCGGCTCCGGTTTGGGCGCGGGCGGCTCCGGTTTGGGCGCGGGCGGCTCCGGTTTGGGCGCGGGCGGCGCGGGCTTGGGGGGGATGGGTTGTCCTTGGACTTGGGCGTCGGCACGTGGGGCGGTGGGGTCGCCGCCGCCGCCGGAAAACGCCGCATCAATCAGCCGGGTGGGAACGACGCGGAGCTGCTCGGCCTGGACGGGTTTTTTGGCGGGCGTGATGAACGCGGTGCCGGAGATCAGCAGGATCAGCAGGAGGGCGTGCAATCCCGACGAGGCGAGCAGGCATTTCCGTTCGAGGCGGTTCATGGCGGCTCAGGGTTTTGGGGGTTGCGTCCGCAGGGACACGTTCCCAATGCCGGCCTGTTCGAGCCGGTCGAAGATGGCGGCGACAAATTTGTACGGGGCCATTTCGTCGCCGCGCACATCCACGATGAGGTTGGGGTTGCGGCGGGCGTCGTGGATGAGCCAGGTGGCGATCTGGTCCAGGGTGAGCGAGTAGCCGGACATCATGTAGGTGCCCCGGGAACTCACCTCGACGGTTCGAATGTCGCGGGGGTCGACCTTGCGGGTGTCGGGCTGGCCTCCGATGGGCAGGCTGAGGTTCATGCCCTGTTCGAGCAGGGGGGTGGTGATGACGAAGATGATGAGCAGCACGAACGCCAGGTCCATCAGCGGCGTGAGATTGATCTCCGCCAGTGTCACGAGGTGGCTGCGTTGCGAAAAGCGGCGCATGGCTGCATGCCGGGTGCCGGAGGTCAGCCGGTGCCCGCGTGCTGGCGGAGCCGGCCTCGGGCACGGGGCGCCGGGACTTCCGCCTCCGGTCTGCGGCATCCATGGTTATTCGACGTCATCGTCCTTCAAATACTCCGTTTCCATCCGCGAGACGAGTTCCTGGGCGAAGTTATCCAGCTCGACGGTCATCGCGCGCAAGGTATGGACCAGCCAGTTGTAACCGAACATCGAGGGGATGGCCACCAGCAATCCGGCGACGGTGGTGACGAGGGCGGCGGCGACACCTGGGGCCATGGTGGCGAGGTCGGCGCGGCCTTTGATGGCGACATAGCTGAAGGTGCTCATGACGCCCCACACCGTGCCCAGCAGCCCCAGAAAGGGCGCGCCGCTGACCGCAATCGCCAGCAGGATCAGGCCCGACTCGAGCTTCAGCGACTGTTGGGCCACCGCGTTCTCGAGCGTGCGTTTCACATGTTCCATCGTTTTCAGCGACACATAACGCTTCCGCCCCTCGCCGCTGTCCTGGCGCAGGCGGGTGTCCAGCTCGCGGCAGCCTTCCTGGTAGACCACATAAAGCGGGCAATCCGGCACCTGCATCCGGCGGTCGTAGACGTCGAGCACGTGCCGCTGGGTCCGAAACTCCGCCTCGAAATACCCGTTGAGCCTCTTGCCCCGCCGCATCTGCACCGCCTTCGAGGTCATCACCGACCACGCAAAAATCGAGAAAATCACCAGCACGACAATGATGGCCTTGCCTTCGGGGGTGGCTTTCTCCCACACGTAAGGCAGGTCCGTCACAGCCAGCAGACTCATCGGAACTTGCATCTCGAATGCGGTGCCCGGCCGGGTGCCGGCCACCGCCACTTGTGTATCGCGACGGTGGCCGCTGGTCAAAGGGTTTCGGCGCCTTTGTTTCCGCGGGCCGGACGCGCCGCACTTTCCGGGGCGCTCTTCTGCACGCCTCCCCGCCCCGGTTCACCCCGGCGCGGCCCGGACCGGGGTGGCGCCGCGCTATCGTTCCAGCCCGGCCAGCGCCCGGCCCGCCAGCACTTTGCGCGTCGGCACGTAGGTGGCCGCATACCGGCGGCGGAACTCGCCGAACGTGCCGGCGGCGAGGTGGGTGCGGATGTCCCTCATTAACTGGAGGAAGAGGTGTGAGTTGTGGACGCTGAGCATGCGCAGGCCGAGGATTTCCTCCGCCTTGAGCAGATGCCGCAGGTAAGCCCGGCTGAAGTGGCGGCAGGCAAAACACGCGCAGCCCGCTTCGATCGGGCCGAAGTCGGCCTTGTTGAACGCGGCTTTGATGTTCACGCTGCCCTGCGCCGTGAACGCCGTCCCGTTCCGCGCAATCCGCGTGGGCAGCACGCAGTCGAACAGGTCCACGCCCCGCGCCACCAATTCCACCAGCTGCGCCGGTGTTCCCAACCCCATCGCATACCGTGGCCGGTCCCCGGGCAGGTGCGGCACCGTCACCTCGATCGCGCGCATCATCTCCGATTCCGGCTCCCCCACGCTGACGCCGCCGATGGCGTAGCCGTCGAACCCCAGGCCGACCAGGGCGCCGGCGCATTGCGCGCGCAGCTCGGCACTCGCCCCGCCCTGGACGATCCCGAACACCATCTGTAGCGCAGCGCGCGGCTGCGCGCGGCATTCCCCCGCCCACCGCACGGTCCGCTCGACCGCCGCGCGCAGTTCCCGGGGCGTGGCCGTGTGGGACGGGCAGTCGTCGAAGACCATGGCGATGTCCGACCCCAATTCCCGCTGGATGGCCATGGCTTCTTTCGGACCCAAGAACAGGGGCGACCCGTCCAGGTGCGACCGGAATTCGACCCCGTGGGGTTTGATCTTGCGGATTTTGGCGAGGCTGAACACCTGGAAGCCGCCGCTGTCGGAGAGAATGGGCCCGGACCACCCGATGAACCGGTGCAACCCGCCCGCCTGGCGGACAACGTCCAGGCCGGGGCGGAGGAACAGGTGGTAGGCGTTGCCCAGAATCACCTGGGCTCCCATCTCCCGCAGCTCCCGCCAGTCCAGCGCCTTCACGCTGCCCTGCGTGCCCACCGGCATGAACGCCGGCGTCTCAATCACCCCGTGCGCCGTCGCCAGCCGGCCCAGCCGCGCCCGCGAACCCGTGTCGGTCTTGAGCAGCTTGAAGCTCATCTCGTCCCGCGACGCGACGTCATGCCGGACTTGCCGCTGGGGCCTCCTGAGGGATGGGCTGGCGCTTGCGCTCGCGCAAGCGGGCTTTCCGGACTTCGATCTCGCGGTGCTCCTGCTCCGTCAGGCCCGGCTGCGCCAACCGTTGCGTCAGGCGCGCCAGCTCCCGATCCACAGCATCGTTGCGGAGCAGTTCCAGCGTCGAGGCCAGTCGGCGGGGAAGATCGTCGGCCGTCGGCGCACACGCCACCGCTTCCGTAATCAGGCTTTGCGAAGGCGCATCGGGACACTCGGCCAGCAGCGAGGGCACATCCTGCACCCGGTGCTCCGCCTGGGCCGCCAGCCGCCGCGCCACAATCTGCCGCACCAGCGGATGCCGGATCCAGTCCAGGTCCAGCTCCGCCGCCACCCAGCCCGCGTCCTCCGACTGCAGCAGATACCGGAGCAGCCAAAACTCGCGCTCGGAAGGCGGCGGCGGCCCCGCGCCGGCGTCCGCCGGGCCGCGCGCTTCCGGGGGCTCGGACGGGCTGCGGCTTCGGGCCGCGCGGCTGAATTCGATCCGCACGGCCTCGGCGGCCACGCCGAGGCGCTGGGCGGTTTTCTGCGCATGCGTGTCGAGGAGCAGGGCGCTGCCGGTCTTTCGCAGGGCCTCGCCCATTGCCCTGGCGACGGCCAGCCGGCCCTTGTCGGTGCGGACCTCGTGCACGGCGCAGAGATGGTTCAGGTAGAAATCGAAAAAGCCCTCGGCGTCGCGGACCAGCCGGGCGAAGGCCTGGCCGCCGTGGGCCCTGATGAAACTGTCCGGGTCGTGCGGGGCGGGCACGGTGGCCACACGGATGGCCAGGCCCGACGCCAGCAGGCTGTCCAGCACGCGCACGGCGGCCTCCTGGCCCGCGGTGTCGGAATCGAAGCACAGCACCACTTCGTCCACGTAGCGCTTGAGAATGCGCGCGTGCTCGGCCGTGAGCGCCGTCCCTTGGGGCGCCACCACATTTTTCACGCCGCCGGTGTAGGCGGTAATCAGATCCAGCTGCCCCTCGCACACCACCGCAAACCCCGCGTCAAGGATGGCGCGTTTCGACTTGTCGAGCCCGTAGAAAATCCTGCTTTTGGTGAAGATCGGCGTTTCGGGCGAGTTGACGTATTTGGCGGTCTTCTCGTCGCCGCGCAGCACGCGGCCGCTGAAGGCCACCACGCGTCCCTGTTCGTCGCAGATCGGGAACATGAGCCGGCCGCGAAACCGGTCGTAGACACGGTCGGTGCCTTCCTTGCGCAGAATCAAGCCGGCCTGCTCGACCAGCGCCAGGGGATGCTGCGCGCCGCGCGCCCACTGAACCGTGTCGTCCCAGGCCTCGGGGGCATAGCCCAGCCGAAACAACCGCACCGCCTCCTCCGACACTCCGCGGCGGGCGAGGTAATCGCGGGCGATTTGCCCGCCGGCGCCGCCCGCGAGGATCTTCTGCCAATGCTGGGCGATCTGCTCGTGGATCTTCCACAAGGACTCCTTGACATGCCGCGCCTGGCCGTCGCCGGTGTCCGCCGCGGACTCGAGCGGGATGTTGGCGCGCTCAGCCAGGCGCCGCACGGCCTCGATGAAGGTCAGCCCTTCATACTCGCGCACGAACGTGAACACGTCGCCCCCCTTGTGGCAGCCGAAGCAATGGAAGATCTGGCGCTGCGGGTTGACGTGGAAGCTGGGGGTCTTTTCCTTGTGAAACGGGCACAGCGTCACAAAAGCGCCCCCGGCGCGTTTCAACGGCAGGTAGGAGCCAATGACGTCGACAATGTCGTTGGCGGCGCGGATTTGTTCAATGGTTGCAGGGGACACCAGCCCAGCCATGCCTCAAGGCTGGCCGAACCCCCCGCCTCTTGGCAAGCACATCGTTCAACCCCGCGACGACGCGCGGGGCCGGTGGCGCGGGTGAGCCGCACCGGGGCGCTCCCCCGGCGCCGTCGCGCGAATCAGAACCGCCGGCAGGTAATCGCGCACCAGCCGCCCGCTGCAGGACCGTTCAAACACCTGGTTCTGAATGCCGCCCAGCGTGGGAAAATAGGTGTGGCCGTAGTTGTCCATCTGGAAGCGCTGCTGCGCCTGCAGTTCCTGGGGCGTGAAATAGCGCGCGTTGAGAAACGCCAGACACACCAGCAGCATGCACAGATGCCGAAACCCGCCCGCCGCCATTCCCAGATAGAACTCGCCCTTGCCGAACGTGTCGCGCTGGCTCAGCTTCTCGCCAAGCTGGCCGCGGAGCAGCGAAAAGCCCAGAATCACCAGCACCACCACCAGCCCATACGCCCCCACATAGCCGGACAGCAGCCCCATCAGGGTCACCTCCGACAGCCAGCGCCCGCCGGGCTCGTAGACCACCGCGGCCAGCACCAGCACCAACAGCCATTGCGCCATGTCCAGCAACTCCCGCGACATCCCACGCGCGCGTCCCCGCAGCACGCCCCCCAGCACCAGCAGAAACACCGCAATGTCCACCCAGTTCACCTGCAGCTTCATCAGGCTCATACACCTGTATATCGGCACATTCCTCCCCCTCCTTCGCGACTTTCCAGGAGCAGCACATGGGCTGCCGAAGGGCCCAATTGAAAATTTTCAATTTCTAATTTTCAATGTTTAATTGCGCCATATCGACGGCGGTTCAAGACCTCGATTCACGTCCGAATTTTGGACGTGTATCCTTCCCAGGAACCGCAACCCCCTTCCAGCCCGCGTGCGCCCCTGACCTGCATTTCTCACGGCGCACTGAGAAATGCGGGCTAAGGGTCCGTGCAAAAGTGACTTCCGCTGTTGCTGCTGGGGACGTCACTTCCAAACCAGGCGGCTTGACTCGAGCGCCGCGTCGCGACGCCCTGAAGGCGGTCGTGGGTCCATGCCGCCATGCGACAGGGGACCCGTGGAGAACGGCCCGGTCAGGGCGCAGCGTCGTTTCAGGGGGGCGCGAGGCGGTAGAAGGCCTTGAGGCCGTTGAAACGCAGGGCGACGACATGCCGGCCGCCGGCGGTGACAGGGGCCACGGGGACGGGCGTCCACCCGCCCGGGCCGGGGTGCAATTCGGCGGCGGTGAGCAGGTGCCAGGCGACGGGGGTTTCGGGCCAGGACAGTTCGAGATAGCCGTCGTCGGTCGTGACGGTCAACAGGGGCACAACGGCCAGGTCCACAAACCCCTGGCCGACGAGTTCGAGGTCGAACCCGAGGTCGGAACTGGAGTCGTTGACCTGGTGGATTTCGACGGCGAGGAGGTTGGTGCCGGGACGCAGCGCGGTGGCGGCAACGGTGGCGGGGAAGAAGGTCTGTTCGTCGGAGCCGCTGGCGGCGATGGAGGCGAGGGTGAGGCAATCGACGGGGGTTTGGGGAAGGTTGCTGCGGAACAGTTCGACGCCGTTGAGCCAGACCACGGCGCCGTCGTCGCGCTGAAGTTGGAAGACGAGATTGGTGTAGATCGCGCCGGCCGGCGCCACAAAGGTGCGCCGGAAATAGACGGTGATGGGTTTGGCGTCGGGATTGGGCCCGTAGCCGAGAACGGTCACTTCGCCGTCGTTTCCGTAGCCCAGCCGCGCGGGGCCGGCGGGCCAGGCGCTGTGGTCATAGGCGGGGTCGGCCCAGGCGGCGCCCAGGTTGACGCCCGTGTCGAGGTAGTGCCACACCGCGTGCCGCGCGATGAGGGTGGCGGTGACGGGTTCGGGGCCGACGACGACGGTGCGTGGTGCCGCGTCGAGGACGACGCCGCGGCTGTCGGTGAGGCGGGCTTCGAGTTGGTGCGTGCCCAAGGCCGGATCAACCCACAGGCAACGGTAGGGAGCGGCAAAGGATTCGCCCGCACGGACGCCATCGATGAAGAACTCGACCCGGCTGGCGGTGGCACCGGCGGGCGGTTGCGCCATGGCTTCGATCCACACGGGGCCCGGGCTGTTGAGCAGCACATGGTCCGGAGGCGACGCCAGGTAAATGCGGGCCTCGGTCGTTCCACGGGCCGTCAGTTCCAGGTCGAAGCCGGCGTCGGAACTGGTGGCGCTGTGCTGGTGCAGCTCGACGGCCACGAGGTTGCTGCCGCTCACGAGCCCCGAGGCTGCCGTGGACAGACAGCGTTCGAGGAAGAGGGTTTCGGCGGGCGGATTCACTGCGGCCAGCGCCGTCGTGTAGGGAGTGGGGGCTCCGTCGGGCAGGTTGACGCGAAACACCTCGCGGCCGTTCAAGCGGACAATCGCGCCGTCGTCGCAGGCCAGGGCAAACACCAGTTCGGTCAGCGCCGCCGGTTCCTCGACCACAAACCACCGCCGGAAATAATGCGTCACACGTCCCGCCGTCAGCAGGGTGAGTTCGCCGTCCAGCCCCCAGCCGAAGCGGGCCCAGCCCGCGGACCAGCCGTGCTCCTGGAAAGCGGGGTTGTGCCAGCCGGTGCCGACAGGGTCGGGGCTGTCCCAGAAGGACCATTGGGCTCCGGCGGGGATGCAGGAGGCGGCGACGGGGGCAATGGGGGCGGCGGGCGGGCCGACGACAAACGCGAGGGGGCCGGAGGTCATCCGGGCCCCGCTGGTGTCGGTGGCGACGGCGACGAGGGTGTGGGAGCCGAGGGGCGGATCGTTCCAGGCGACGGTGTACGGGGAGGCGGCGGCTTGGGCAAGCAGGGTGCCGCCTTCGAAAAAGTCAACGCGCGCGATGGGATGCGAGGCGCGGGCATAGGCGGCCAAGGGAACGGGGGCGGGGGCGGTGAACCGGGCGCCGGCCGGGGGGGAGACGAGGTAGATGGCATTGCCGGAGTTGGTGGCGATGAGACCGGTGAGTTCCAAGTCAAAGCCCAAATCGCTGCTCGTCAGGGCGGCCTGGTGCATTTCGACGGCGATCACATGGACCCCGGGCGCAAGCCCAGGCCTGGACAACACCACCTCCACGGGCGTGGTCTCATCCGCGCCGCTGACGATTTGGGTGGCGAGCGAGCGAATGCCGATCGGCCCTGGCGGCAGATTCGTGCGGAAACACTCGACGCCGTCCAGATAAACGGCGGCACCGTCATCGCGGATGAGCCGCAGCCGCAGGCCGGCAAAGGCCGTGGCGCATTCGTTGGTGAACCGGCGACGGAAACAGGCGGTCAAATGCCGCTCCTCGGGATCGGGACCGCTGCGGAGCGTGGTGATTTCCCCGTCGCGACCGTACCCGAGGCGCCCCGGCCCGACGTTCCACGAGGCATCGGGAAAGTCGGCTTCGGCCCAGGCAGGTCCGGGATCGGTGCCCTCATCCCAGTAATGCCAGGGCTCGCCGAAGGAGACCAGCGCGCGGGTCAGGGGCGGTGCGACCGCGACGATGGCCACGGGCGCGCTGGTGAAGGCGGTGCCGGCGGTGTCGGTGGCGACGGCGGTGATGACGTGCCAGCCGCCAAGAGCGCCATGCCAGGTCCACGCGAAGGGCTGGGACGCGGTCTCGCCCAGCAGGTTCGGTCCGTCGTAGAATTGGAGTGTGGCAAGCGCGGTGCCGGGAGCCGTCGCCACGTGGGCCTCGAGCAGCGCGGGAGACGGCAGGAAGACGACGCTGCCCGGAGCGGGCGAGGCCAGCCAGACCCCCGGCGGCCGGTTGGAGGCGATCCAGGCCGTCAACGCGGCGTCGAAGCTCAGATCGGAGCTGTTGGGCATGGACTGGTGGATTTCCACCGCCAGCACGTTGGTGCCGAGAACAAGCGGCGCCGGATCCAACGCAAAGGATTTCACCTCCTTGCCGTCGTCCAACACCGCCCGGCGGGCGAGCGTCTGCGCGGTGACGGCCCCCTCGGGCATTTCATCGCGGAGGATCTCCCGGCCGTTGAGATAGACGAGAGCGCCGTCGTCGCGTTTGAGCTGGAGGACCAGATTGGTGACGACGCGAGGGTCGTTGAGGACAAAGGCGTGCCGGAAACAGGTGGTGATCCACTTGTCGGCGGCGTCGTCGCCATAGGGAATCGCCGTCGTTTCGTCGGGCGGTTCGTCCCCGTAGCCCAGCTCGGCGAAACCGCCAGGCCAGCCCGAGTCGTCGTAACTCCGTTCCGCCCAACCCGCCGGCGCCCCGGCGGGTCCGGCATAATAGTTCCAAAAGGCGCCGAGCGTGACGAGGGGCTGGGTGAGGGGTTTGGGCGGGGAGGTGACGACATCGAATCGGACGGGGGCGGAGGTGATTTGAGCGCCGCTGGCGAAGGCGGCCACGACGTGGACGGTGTGGGAACCCAGCGCGGGTCTGAACCAGGACTGGGCATACGGCGGATTGGTGTCGCTGCTCAGCCATGCGCCGTCGGCGTAGAAGTTGACCTGTGTGACGGCATCGCCGAGACTGGAGGCGATGGCGTTGAGGGGGAGATTGAGCGGGGTGACCAGGGACTGGCGGTTTTCAGGGAAGGCCACGTAGACAAGGTTCAAGGGGGCGAGGTTGGTGGCGCTTTGGCCGTAAAGCGCCAGGTCGAACGCGAGGTCGCTGCTGTCCGGCGCGGCCTGGTGCACTTCGGCGGCCAGCACATTGTCGCCCGGGCCCAGCAGCGCCGCGTCGACGCTCGCAGTTTGGTAGGACGTCTCCTCCCCGCCCGAGACGGTGTCGGAGGCGAGGGTGTCATGGGAGACGGCGCCGTCGGGCATGTTGTCCCGGAGGATTTCGACGCCGTTGAGGTAAAGCACGACCCCGTCGTCGCGGCGAACCTCGAGGAGCAGGTTGGTGTAGGCGGCCGGGGACGGGACGGTGAATCGTTTGCGGAAGTAATAGGCGAGGGGCTTGTGACTGGGATCAGCCCCGTAACTGAGGAGGGTGCTGACCTCGTTCCCGGGATACCCCAGGGGACTGGGACCGCTGCCCCACGCGGCGTCGTCGAAGTCCACCCCGTTCCAGCCCATGCCAGGCACCGAGCCCTGGTCGAGGTATTTCCACACCGCCTGCTTCCGCACCAGGGGGGCCTGCGTCGGAGGAGGACCGTGAAACGCGATGAAATCGGCGTCTGTGACGTCGGGGGGCACGGTGATGGGATTGTTCCGGACGGGGGCGAGGAAGGTGTGAGCGCCGTGGACGGGTTCGATGGCGACGACGGTGTAGGTGCCCGGCTCCAGGCGGGACAGCGTGTAGGTGCCGTCGCTTCCGGTGAACGCATAACGGGAGGAGCCGACGAAGACCTTGGCGCCGGCCATGGGCAGGCCGTTGGTGCCGAGAACACGGCCGCGGATGGTTGCGGTGAGGGGGGCGTCGATGCGGACGACGAGGGCCTCGCGCGCGAGGCCGCCTTTCATGTCGCTGACGGCGCAATGGACGACGTATTCGCCCTCGTCGGTGAAGACGTGCGTGGGGGACGGGCTGTTGTCGGTGCTGTAGTTCCCGTCGCCAAAATCCCAGGAATACGCGAGGGCGTCGCCGTCGGGGTCGGTGGCGTCGGCGAGGAAGCGGAGGGTTTGGCCCGAGCTGGCGGTCTGCAGGGAGGCGCTGAGGGCGGCCACGGGGGGATGGTTGTCGGGGAAGGGGCCGACGTGGACGATGAGGTCGATGGATTCGGGATGGGTATGCCCTTTGCCGATGGGCGTGATGTGCAACGCGACGTTGGTGTCGCTGAAGGTGCGGCCGATGGTGATGGCGTGGTCGTCCTTGCCGCCGGCGGAGCCGGGGGTGAAATCGAGCAGGGTGGTGCTCCCGCCGGCCCACCGGAGACTGACCCCGTTCATGAGGGCCTTGTTGGCCGTCCAAAGCTGCCGAAACTCGAGCCAATAATCGCCTCCGGACGGACGGTCGAACCACAGGCCCCGAACCCCGAAGGGCACGCCCATGTCGTGTGCGTAAAGCCGATACCGCCCGCTGCCGCTGATCCGCGGACAATCGGAGTCGGGAATCCAGTCGGTTCGGTTTTTGTTGTAGGCGCTGAAATGACGGATTCCGCCGCCGAGGCTGCTCATGGTGTCAAACGGATCGCCGTATTCCTCGACCGTGCCCTCGCCCAGCATGCTGCGCCCGCCCGTGTTCCACCAGTTGGCATGGTGGAGATTCAGGTTGTGGCCGAGTTCGTGCGCCGCGGTCCGCACATCCCAGTAACGGTTGGCCAGCCAGAACCCCTCGCTGCCCACATACGCCAACCCCGCAAACCCGGCGGCCGGTTTGCCGGCCGTGCAGACAAACCAGTCATCGAACCCCGAGCGCTCGAAGCCCAGCGCCCCGGCGGCCGCCCAACACGCGTCCAGCAACGCGCCCATGTGCTGGTAGGAGTCGGCCGCATTCGGCAGACGCATCGTGGGCGTGATCACCGAACCCTCCCCCACCGGCGCCACCAGGAACTGCCCATACGACATCTGTGCCATGAAATCGCTCAGCACGCTCACCAGTGTCAACGCCTGGTTCGTCGTCATCACCTCGCCGGCGTAATCGGGAAAATCCACCCGAAACACCATGAACCGCTTGCGGCCTTCGGTCCGGGAAGACGCCGCCACGGGCGGATCGTCCCCGGCGTCCACCCACGAGACGGTCCGCGGATCGAGCGCGAGCAGATGCGTCGGCGCCGCGCCGGGAACGGCCGGCGGCGCGCTCGCGGCGGCGACAGGCACCGCGATGCCCTCGATGAGCCGGTCCGGATGCGTCCCATGCTCCAGGGCGTCGCCAGACGCAAACACGAGATACTCGCGGTCGCCGGCCCGGGCCAGCCGCACCATCCCCGGCCCAGGACTTCCTTCCAGCCGCAGGACGCCGTAAACCTCGTAGGCGGCGCGGGTGTGAACCGGGAACTCGACCAGCGGCCGGAGGGTTTCCGGCAACGAGCCGCGGACGTCCCCGGGCAGCGACCGGCGCAAGGCCTCCGCCGGATCGGCCTGAATCAAATCCGCCAACGCCCGCAGCCGCGCCTGCGCCAGACGCCGGCCTTCGCTCTCGAGAGCCGCCCGAGCGCGGGGAGGCGTTCCTTCAAACCGGACCCGCCAATCCGCAAAGGCGCCGAACGGATCGCGCTGCCGCCAATCCGCCACACGCGGTCCCGTCGCCGGCAGCGCCTCTCCCCACATGCGCGGAGACGCCGCGGCGGGCGTTGAAGGCCGCGATGTCGCCGCGGGCGGCGGTGGTCGCGGCGACACCGCGGATGCCGCCGGGCGGCGCGCAGAGCCCGGGGGAAGGCGCGCCCCCGCGGGGCGGTCCGCGGAGCCGCCCCAAAACCAGCCCATCACGGCCAATCCGCCGCTCAGCGCCACGCTGCCAATGACGTTCCACTTCATCGCGATCCGGTGTGAACGCCCCTACTGTAATCCGATCCGGTCGTTTCTTCACAAGGATTTTCACGGGGCGACCGGGACGATCGGGCTTGCCGTCTTGCGGCGGCCGGGGTAACCACAGCCGCACCGCGAATGCGAAACGCTCACGCCCTCCATCCACGAGCCGACCGCCGGGACCTGGCCCCGCGCACACCGGGTCCGCCCCGCGGAGTGGACGCGTCTGCGCGCGGGGCGGGGGGCGGCTTATGATACGGGTGGAGGCGATGGCTTCCCTGGACGATCCGCGGCTGGCGCCCTACCGGACGATGCGCGACCAGCAGGCGCACCGTGAGCAGCAGCTCTTCGTGGCCGAGGGGGAGAAACTCGTGCGCCGCCTGCTGGAAAGCCGGTTCGACGTGGTATCCGTGTTGCTTCCCCCAAAGTGGCTGGACAACCTGCGCCCCCTGCTTGAGGCGCGACCGGAGACGATTGACGTGTTTGTGGCGGACAAGGCGGTGCTCGAGCAACTCACGGGCTATTCGTCCTACCAGGGCCTGCTCGCCCTGGGCCGGGTGCCCCTGCTGCCCTCCCTGGACCAGATCCTCGCCGCCAGCCCGCCCCCACGCCTGCTCGTCGCCGCCGACACCCTGGCCAACGCCGAAAACCTCGGCGCGCTCCTCCGCAACTGCGGCGCCTTCCGTGTCCAGGGGGTCGTCATCGGCGAAACCTGCTGCAGCCCCTACCTCCGCCGCGCCGTGCGCAGTTCCATGGGCGCCATCTTCCACCTCCCCATCCTCGAAACCGCCCACCTCGCAGGATGCCTGCGCGAGCTGAAACGACGCGGCATTCGCTGCATCGCCGCCCACCCCCACGCCGAACAACACCCCATCACCCACTGCGACCTGACCGGCGACTGCTGTCTCGTGTTCGGCAGCGAAGGCCACGGCCTGTCCCCTCGCGTCCTCGGCGCGTGCGACGCCGCCGTGGCCATCCCCATGCCAATCCACATCGATTCCCTCAACGTCGTCAGCGCTGCCGCGGTGTTCCTCTACGAGGCCAGCCGCCAGCGCGGCAGGGTGTGACCTCAGGCGCGCCCCGCTCCCGGAGCGCGGTTCGGCATCGCGCCGGATTCACGCCGCGGAGGTTCATCGCTTCGATGCGCGTCCATGCCTTGAACGGTTCCCCTTTCCAGGAACCGCCGACGGATCAGGCGCCCGAGCGTCGACGGGGCGTGAAGCGGTCCCGCATCGCGCGGGATTCAAGCCATGAAGGTTCATGACACCGGGTCGCGGGCCAGGGCGGCAACGTGATCCCGCAGCTCGGCCAGTTCGTGCTCGAAGCCGCCGGAGAGAATCGGCCATCGACACCATGTTTTGGGATCGAGGTTTTCGTCGTCGAGGTGGAAGGAAGGGGCGTAGCGTTCGCGCTTCCATTGGTTGCGGCACCAGAGACGAAAGAACCGTTCGACCCAGGACGCGAGTTGGGGGGCGGGGTATTCGGGGAATTGGGTTTGCATCCGCTGGAACACCTCGAGCGGGGCCTGCTTGTCGCGGATGGCGGCGCGCTCGATCGCGTCGAGCAACGGGTAGGGCATGAGGTCGTGCTCGTCGGTCTGGTGGCGGTCGGGCGGCCGCAGTTCCGCGGTGGGGGCCTGGCGGGTGACGGCGGCCAGGGCGGGGATGGGGTGCAGCCCGAGGGGGCCGGTGGTTTCGAGCCAGTGCAGCCAGTGGCGCAGCCACGCCTTGTCGATTCCCGCCAGCGGGCTGAGGCCGCCGCTGGTGTCGCCGTCCATGGTCGCGTAGCCCACGGCCGCCTCGGAGCGGTTGCTGGTGGCCAGGAGGAGGGCCCCGTTGAGATTGGCCAGCATCCAGGCGCCGGGCGAGCGGACGCGGGCCTGGATGTTTTGAAGGGCGACGTCGTGCTCGCGCCAGTTCAGCTTGACGCCCAGGGCGGCTTCGACCGTTTCCACATACCCGCGCACCAGCGGGCCCACATCGAATTCATAATGCCGCGAGCCCACCGCTTCGGCCACCGCGCGCGCCGCCTGCCGGGTCACCGCGCCGCTGTTTGCGCTCGCCTGATAGACCGTGGTCAGCAGCCGGCCCGTCAGCGCCCGGGCGTCGCCGAGGCCGTCCAAGCCGGGGATGTAGTCGAGCTTGGCGGCGAATCCGGCGCCCAAGTCGCGCGTGCCCAGGGCCACCATCAAATGCACCAGGCAACTGATGGCGGAAGAATCGGCGCCACCGCTGAGCGACACCACGAAGCCCCGCGACCGGCTGCGGCGCAGGTAGTCGAACAGCGCCAGGGCTTCGGCCCGCATGAATTCCTCCTCCTTCAAATGCCGGCTGCTTTCCCACGGCGAAGCCTCGAGCGCCGGGGGTGCGAACGGGGTTTCGGGAAACGCGAACGGGGCGTGGACCGGTCCGGCGCCGGCGCCCTCCGCGGGCGGTGGGCTGCCGGGCTGGCGCGCCCGGCCGAGGCGGGTGGCGTCGAGGTCCAGCACGGCGCTCGTCACGTGCCAATCGTAGAAGCCGAACCGCGGGCCGGCGCCGATCAGCCTGCCGGCCGAGGCGATCAACGCGCCGCCGTCGTAGATGGCGCGGCCGGCCTCGTTGCCGAGCAGGTTTGCGTACACATAATTGGCGCAAAACGCCCGGGATCCCTCGAGAACGAACCGTTTGCGCACCTCGATTTTCCCAAAGGCAAAGTGGCTTGCGCTGGGATTCAAAATCACGTCCACCCCCCTCATGGCCAGAGCCGTCCCCGGCCGCGCCGCCACCCACGCGTCCTCGCAAATCTCAAACCCGATCCCGACGCCGCCGCACTCGAAGTGCAGGTCGCCGATGGGGTAGGCGCGGCCGTCAACGGTCAACTCGCCGCGCACGCCCGTTGGCCAGGCCTTGAACCAGCGCGGCTCGTAGTGGATGCCTTCTCCGGCCAGGAACCGCTTGGCGACGAACCCGGCGATCCGGCCGTCGACGGCGAGGGCAGCGCAGTTGAACAATCCGTGCCGATACAGCAGCGGCAGGCCGAACGACACGATCAGGCCCCGGGTCGCCGGAAGCAGTTCCTCCAACACCCGCCATGCCTGCCGCATCGTGTTCGGCGACTGAAAGGCGTCCTCGCACCCGTAGCCGGTGATGCACAGTTCCGGCAGGCACAGGACGCTCGCCTGCTGGGCGCGCGCCTGGGCGATCGCCCCCAAAATGCGCTGGCGATTGCCGTTCCAATCGAGCGGCGTCTGGTTCAGCACCGCCGCCGCCACTTTTAACAGTCTCATGACGCGCCCGGAGCATGCGCTCCTTCCCGGTTTCGCGCAAACCAACTTCGCAGGGGCGGAGGACCGGGCGGGGCCGGGATGCCGGGCGTTCTGGCGCTGCCGGCGCATGGCGGACGCTCACAGCTCCGGGAACAAGTGCGGGTGCGACTGCATCCTCTCGGCCACGTTGTCCGCGGTCACCAGCACGTAACGCCGGGCGAATTCGGCCTGCCAATCGCGGCGTGGCGGCACATCGGACGGGGGCGCCTGGGGATGGGGCAGCACGAAGGCCAGCAGCTTGCCCCGTTGCATCGCCTCCCGCAACGCCTGCCGCCCGCCCACCATCCGCAGGTCGGGCAGCACCAGGGCAAATGCCGGCGGACCGGGCTTGCGCCAGCAGGCCACCTCGCCCAGTTGGGCGGGCAATCCTATCAGACTCACAATCAGATCGCAGTCCGCGTGCGCGTCGGCCAGTTCGTCGAAGGCGTCCGGGGCGACCAGGTAGCTCAGAGGGGTGGTCGTGACGGGATCGATGGGAATCGAGCGCGGGTTCTCCCTTGCGCCGGGCTTCAGGCGCGGGAAGCCGGCCACGAGGGCCGCGCCCGGGCCGAAACCGAGTTCGAGGCCGCGCCAACTGGCCGACTCGGTATCGCGCATTTCGGGGGGCAGGTTGGGCCACTGGGTGAACGGGTTGCCGATCACCAGGACGCGCCGGGCGCCGCTGGAGGTGGAGACGGAGGGGGCGAGGTGACGGGCCAGGGCGCGCGTGGCGATTTCGCGCGAGCGCAGGGCGTTGCTGGCGGGTGACGCGCGCCAGCCGAGCCAGGCGGCAACAGCCAGCGCGGCGAGGGCGAGCAAGCTCCACAGCGCGTGGGAACGTTTCATGGGCGCCGGGATCAACCGCCTCCGCCGAAGTAGCCCTGGGCCGTATCGGGGCCGTATTCGGCCGTGATGCCGCAGTCTTCCAGTTCGGGCTGGGCGCAGGCTGCGGCGTGGCCGTCGAGAAACCAGGCATTGGCCTGGCGGTTGTGGCGCGCGTGGACATTGCGGACCGTGGAATTGACCTTGAAGAAGTAGTACTGCACCGCCGTCCAGCCGCCCTGCGCCTGGCTGGTGGTGTCGGCCAAGTGCACATAATCCGACGGCCGCTCCGCGCACTGGGTTTGGAAGATGAAACGGCCGGGGCCGCTACGGCACTCGAGGGGCGGGTCCATGCGGACGCCGTAGATATTGGTCCAGTTGAGCCATTCGGACGGGCGGTAGCTGGGACAGCAAAAGGTGTTGAGGGAGCGCAGGCCGGCGTGGGTGTAGAGGAGCACCGCCCAGGAGTTGGTGCCGCCGTCCGGGTCGTCCAGTTGGATTCTGCCCTCGTTGTCCTGGGTGTACATGACGGTGGCCAGGCCGAGCTGCTTGAGGTTGTTCAGGCACTGCGCCGCCTTGGCCTTCGCCTTCGCGTTGGCCAATGCGGGCAACAGCAGCCCCGCCAGGATGGCGATGATGGCCACCACCACCAACAGCTCGATCAGCGTAAACGCCGATCGGCGTGGGAGCAGCACCCGCAGGCTGCGATTCGCGGTTTGCGCTGGCTTCATCAAGTGTTCCGCACGTAGATTAACCCAAAATGCGCATGGGTCAATGCCTTCGCACGAGCACCCGCCGTCCGCGTCGCCGCCCTCCCGCGGCGGCGCCAGCCGTGGCGCGCTGATCGCATGCTGTTCAATTCCCATGTCTTCCTGCTGTTCTTCGCGGCGTTCCTGCTCCTTTATTGGCTGGCCCGGGCGAACCTGCGGACGCGCAATGCGCTCATTGTCGCGGCCAGCTACGTGTTCTACGGCTGGTGGGACGCCCGTTTCCTGGCACTGATCCTCCTGTCCACCGCGCTCGACTATGGCGTCGGCCTGGCCCTGGCCCGCACGCCCCAGCCCGGCCCGCGCAAACGGTGGCTCGCCCTAAGCCTCGTCGGCAACCTCGGCATCCTCGGTTTCTTCAAATACTTCAATTTCTTCGCCGGCTCCGCCGAAGCCGCCCTGGCCCGCCTCGGCCTGTCCGTGCCGCTGCCCGCACTGAACGTCGTGCTGCCGGTCGGCATCTCGTTTTACACTTTCCAGACCATGGGCTACGCGATCGATGTCTATCGCGGCGCCCTGCCCCCCACGCGCAACCTTCTCAATTTCATGGCCTATGTCGCCTTCTTCCCCCAGCTCGTCGCCGGCCCCATCGAACGCGGACGCGATCTGTTGCCCCAGTTCGAGCGGCCCCTGCACCTGGGCCGGGCCCGGCTGGACGAGGGGTTGTGGCTGATGTTGTGGGGCATGTTCAAGAAGGTGGTCGTGGCCGACAATCTCGCGCCGGTGGTGGACCTGGCCTACCAGGGAGACCCTGGCGGCGCGCCGGCCGTGATCCTGGGCACGCTGGCGTTCGCCCTCCAGATTTACGGCGATTTCTCCGGCTACTCGGACATCGCGCGGGGCGCGGCCGCCATGCTGGGCTTTGATCTCATGGTGAACTTCAACCTGCCCTACACCGCCACCAACCTGCGCGAGTTCTGGCAGCGCTGGCACATCAGCCTCTCGACGTGGCTGCGCGATTACCTCTACATCAGCCTCGGCGGCAACCGCCGCGGCCCCGGCCGAACGTGCGTGAATCTCGTGATCACCATGCTCCTGGGCGGCCTCTGGCACGGCGCAGCCTGGAACTTCGTCCTCTGGGGCCTCTGGCACAGCGCCGGCCTGGCCGCCCATCGCGCCTTCCGCAACCGCCGCCTGCCGCCACGCGCCAACCCCAAGCCCGCGCGCCCCCCGCGCGTCGCCACGCGGGTGGCGTCCTGGGCTGCAACGTTCGGATTCGTCCTCTACGGCTGGCTGCTCTTCCGGGCCCGGTCCCTCGACCAGATCGCCGCCCTCACCCGGTCGCTCGGGGACTGGACCGCGCCGCCCTGGCTGGGGAGCGCGCTTGTGAACGTCACCGCCTTTGCGCTGCCACTGGTGCTCATGGAACTGTGGCAGCACCGGCAGGGAAGCCTCCTGGCGCCCCTGCGCCTGCCCCGCTGGCGACGCGCCGTCCTCCAGGCCGCCCTGCTGCTCGCCATCGTCATGTTCTGGACCAAAGACCAACCCCCGTTTCTTTACTTCCAGTTCTGAATCCCCGAAACCCCGCCCCATAGCCAATGACCGAGGTCGAACCCCGCCCCCCCCCGATGATCAGCCACACGTATGAATTCGGCGCGCGCGACGTCGTCCGCCTGGCAGGCCCGACGCTGATCATCGTGGCCGCCTTCGCCCTTGTCATGCACGCGGGACGCATGCTGGGCACGTGGCCGGCGCCGCGCCCGACGCTGGACGTCGATCGCACGCTGCTCCTGCACCAGGTCGAAGCCGCCTCGACCCGCCAGGACGCAACGGTGCTGCTGCTTGGCGACTCGTCGTGCCTGACCGGCGTCGATGCCGCGGCGCTCGGCGCGCGGATCGGGGAGCGGGTGCTCAACCTCGCGACCCTCAGCTACCTCGACCTGGAGGCGCATGCGCTGCTGCTCCGCGACTACCTCGCCCACAACCCCCGTCCCCTGCGCGCCGTCGTGCTCCTCATGCATCCCGAAGCGCTGCGCCGACCCGGCCCGGAAGATTATCACGCCCGCCTGCTCGACAGCCTCCGGCAACGAACCGAGCCCACCCCCGCCGGCGGTCTGCACCCGCGCCTGCTGCGGCTGCTGGGCCTGGACGTGTTCCGCGGCCGATTCCTGTGCCGGTGGCTGCCGGCCCCGTTGCCAGGCGCCTTCGGCCGCTTCTATGGATTCAGCGCCGACCTCGAAACGTTCCTGGCCAGTCGCCACGGCAGCCTGGTCGAACCCGAGCCTCAACCGTTCCGCGGCAACGCCGAATACCGCCTCGCCCCCACCCTCGAATCCGCCAGCCGCGCCTTCCGGCGGCAGGTGCCGCCGGACACGGCCTTTTTCGCCGGCATCACGCCCGTGCCCGCCGCGTTTGCCGGGCCCGGCTACCCCGACCGTCGCGACGCCCTGCTGGAGCAATGGGGCCGGTGGCTGCGGGCCGACGCGCTGCTGAGCGGTCTGCCGGCGACCCTCCCCGATCTCGCCTTCGCCAAGACCACGCACCTCAATGCCGGCGGCGCCCGCCACTACACGGGTCAACTGGCACGCGAACTCGAACGGCGCCTGCCCGCCCCGTGAGCGGGGGCGGCGCCTGCGGGAGACGGCCGGGCGGGGATCTCGAGGCGCCGCAGCGCGTCGACCTCGCGCGGGGTCAGCACCCGCCATTTGCCCGGGGGCAGCTCGCCGAGCCGGATGGGGCCGATGCGAGTGCGGCGCAGGGCGGTGACGGTGAGGCCAAGCGCGGCGAGGAGACGGCGGACCTCGTGGTATTTGCCTTCGCGCAGGTCCAATTCGACGAGGCTGTGGGAGTGGGTCGCGCGGAGCAGTCGGGCGCGTTCGGCCTTGAGGTGATCCCGGCCCTGGCGCACGCCCCGGACGAGGGCGGGCAGCAGCGACGGGTCGACCCGGCCTTGGACGGCGGCGTGGTAGGTCTTGGGCACGCCGTAGCGCGGGTGGGTGAGGCGCAGGCAAAACTCGCCGTCGTTGGTCAGAAGCAGCAGCCCTTCGGTGTCGCGATCGAGCCGGCCGACAGGATAGAGGCCGGTCCATGCCGCGGGCAGCAGGCTGAGCACGGTGGGGCGGCGGCCGGGGTCGTGCCGCGTGCACAGGACGCCGGGCGGTTTGTTCAGGGCGAGGTAGAGCCGGCGTTTGGCGCGCAGCAGTTCGCCATGCACCGTCACACGGTCGCGCTCGGGATCGATGCGGGTGCCGGGCGCGGTGATGGTCCGGCCGTTGACGGCGACGCGGCCTTCGGCGATGAGGCGCTCGCTGGCGCGGCGGGAGGCGATGCCGGCCTGGGCCATGAATTTCTGGAGGCGCATGGCGGCACGCTAACAGGGCGCGGGCAGGGAAGCCAGCGCGCGATGGGCGGAGCGGGGCCTGGCGGAAAGAAAATGGAGTTGTCGCGAGAGCGGGAGCGTCTATCTTGGGTTGGACGCGGTTCAGCGTGATTTATGCGAGCATGCCGATTGGATTTTCGCAGTGCGCCCCGTTGCCCGGGCGGCGGGGTGTCGCGGCGGGTGTTCCTGGCGCAAGCGGCGGCCGGGGTGCTGATGCCCTGGGCCGGAACGCTGCACGGCGCGGCCCCGGCGGAGGCGGCGGCGCAGCCGGCGCCGCGTGCGGCGACCGGCATTGCGCGATGCAAGCGTTACGAGTTCGCGGAGGTCCGGCGCGCGCTGGGGGGGTTACTCGACGAACTGGGCGGGGTGCGCGCGCTGGTTCGCAATCGGCACGTGACGGTGAAGGTGAACCTGGTGAACACCTCGGCTGAAGACGTTGCGGGGGTGCCGCTGGGGTTGACCGTCACGGTGCATCCGGTCGTGGCCATGGCCCTGGGCAGCCTGCTGACGGACTACGGCGCCCGGCGGGTGACCTATTGCGACCAACTGCCGTTTGCCGCGCTGGACGAGGCGGCCTTCCTCGGTTACGGATTTGACCTGCGGCGATTCAACGAGGTCATGGACGGGCGCGCCCGGTTTGTCAACACGCGCAACCGGGGCGCGTTCGGGAGTTACGCCACGGTGCGGGTGCCCGGGGGGGGCGAGCTGGCGTCGGCGTGGGAGGTGAACCGGGCGTATGTGGACACCGACGTGCTGATGTCGCTGGGCAAATTGAAAAGCCATGTTGGGGCGGGCATCACGGCCGGGATGAAGAACCTGTTCGGCGTCCCGCCGAGCAGCCTTTACGGGGACGACGCGAAGCATGGGCCGAGCGAGGACGCGCTCGACTACCGCAACGCGACGATGCATGCATGCACGCGCAAGCCGTTCACCTCAGCCGATCATTTCACCGGCAGATCCGTCGAAGGCGACCACGGGTTCAACGTGCCGCGGTTCATCGTGGATTTGAACGCGGCGTTTCCCCTGGCGCTGGTCGTGCTCGACGCGATCAGCGTCATCCAGACCGCCGAAGGCTGGTGGCTCGGCTCGATGGTGTCGGTCACGCGCCCCGGCCTCTTGCTGGCCGGACTCAACCCGGTGTGCACCGACACCGTGGCGGCGGCGGTGATGGGATTCGATCCCGAGGCCGGGGATCGCACGCCGCCGTTCGCCAACGGGACCAATTATCTCGCCCTGGCGCGCCGGCGCGGTTTGGGGGAGAACCGGTTGAAACTGCTGGATGTGGCGGGCCTGGACGTGGCCGCCGCGCGGTTCGAATACCAGCCCACCTACCGGCGCCCCCGTTCCTGACCCATGGCCCGTTCCACCCCCACCGACCGCGCATGGTGCACCAGCGGCGGCGACAATTCGCGCCGGGGCGCCTTCCCGCGCGCCGTGCGCCTCGCGGCGGCGCCGCCGGCCCGCACCCTCGGGGTGTCCGCGGCCGTGCACGCGTCGGTGGTGTTTGACGATGCCGGGCGGGCATTTGTCGCCGACATGAGGGGCGGTGTGGAGGCATTTGGCCGCGGCGGCGGCCGGCTTTGGCGGCGGCGCCTGGCGGGCGGCATCTCGGCGTCGCCGGCCGTGGACGTGCGCGGGCAGCGGCTGTTCGTCGGCACGCACGCGGGGTGGGTGTATGCGTTGGAGGCTGCGACCGGGGCGTTGACGTGGAAGCGGGAACTGCCGAGCGAGGGCGACGCCCGGATTTTGTCCGATGTGTTGTTTCTGCCCGGGCAGGATGCCGTGGTGCTCAGCAGCTGGGGCGGACGCTATGTCCGGCTGGCGGCGGGCACGGGGCACGAGGAGCACGCGTGGGACGGGGGCACATGGCCCCAAGCCGGGGCGGCGGCCGACGAGCGCGGCACGGTGTATTGCGTGCGGGCGGTGGCGAATCATGGGGTGCAGCTGCTGCGCGTGGCGCCGACCGGCGAGGCATCCGTGCTCCATGAGCAGCGGGGCCGCACACGCCCCGCCCAGCGCCTGCTGGCGTCCGCGTCGCCCGTGATCGATTCCGGGCGCGGCGTGGTGTATGCGGTGGCGAACGAGGACCGCGAGGCGGTCCTGCATGCGTGGTCGGTGGGCGAGGGGCGAATCGCGTGGAGCCGGCGGTTTGCGTGCTGCGTGGGCGCCACGCCAGCGGTGGCGTGGGACGGCACGATTATCGTGGCGGACCTGGGAGGATGGGTGCACGGGGTGACGCCGGACGGCACGTGCCGCTGGCGCTACGCCACCGGAGGCGAGTATGTGCTTGCGGGGGCGGTTTGCGATCGGGATGGCACGGTGTTCCTCGGCGATCCGCTCGGGGTGGTGCATGCCATTGGCGAAGGAGGCGCCGGCACAACCGTGGGCGAAACCCCGGGCGCCATCCAGGGCCGCCCGGCCTTGGATGGCGAGGGCAACCTCCACGTGCCTGCCACCGACCGCCGGGTCCTGGTGTTTGCCAACCAGGCCCGATGATCGGACGCACGGGAGAGCCCGCCCCGGGGCGGATCCCGCCGCTTGCGCCGGGGGCGGATTCGTGCGACGTAATCGTGGCTCGCCGCCCTGAATACCTTCCGGAGGGGGGCGTCTAAGTTCTTGGAAATGCCAGTTGACGACGGAGCAAGCCGGATTGGCAATCCTACGGACCAGAAGACGAGCGATTAGAGATGAAAGGCAACCCGCCAGAGAAAGGCAATCGTATGAAAATGCACATCATGCGCGTCATGGCAGCCGGTCTGGTGCTGTGCGGGGTGGGGTTCGGCGCCGGGGGCGCGGAACAAGGCCCGGACACCCAAGGCCCGGCGATCAACACCGTCAGCGCCACGACAGCGCTGCCGGCCGCTGCGGAACGCGAAGTGGCTGCCGCCGCCCCGGCGGCCCCCGAGCCGGCCGGTGCGGTTCCCGCATCGCCCACGCCGGGTTTGCCGGAGCCGGCGAGCGTGGTGGCTGGCACCAATCTCGCGGTGCAGGCGTGGGCGGCCGGGCTGGCGGGGACGAATATGAGCAAGCAGGTGGTGGCGGCGGCGGTGGTGCCGGAGGACCTTTCACCTGCGTTGCGGGATCTGGTGCGGATGACGCAAGCGGGCGTGTCGGAGGAGGTGTTGTTGGCGTATATTGAGAATTCGACCAACATTTTCAATGTGGGTGCGGACGAGGTGGTGTATTTGAACGACTTGGGCGTTCCCAACGCGGTGATCACGCGGCTGATCGAGCAGGATGCGTCTCCCGGCAGCGTGGCGCGCAAACAAGCGATGAACGCCGTCAAGCCCCTCCCGTCTGAACTGGCTCTGAAGCAGCCCGCCACCAACCTCTACCCGGCCAGCGCCTCGACGCCAGCCACGTCCACCGTGACGCCCTCCCTTCCCGAACCCCAGGCGGCGGCCACTCCGACGACGGTGTATGTGGGAGCGCCCAATGGCGAGACGCCGGCGGATGTGAATTATTTTTACACGGCGCTGTCGCCTTACGGAAACTGGATTCAGGTGCCTGGTTACGGATTGTCCTGGCAACCGACTGTGGCGGTGGTGAATGCGTCCTGGCGGCCGTATTCGGACAACGGGTGCTGGTTCTGGACGGATCACGGTTGGTATTGGTATTCGTATTACTCGTGGGGCTGGGCGCCGTTTCACTATGGGCGCTGGTACCGGCCGGCTGGGTACGGGTGGATGTGGACGCCGGACACCTACTGGGGGCCGGCCTGGGTGACTTGGCGTCACACGCCTTTTTATTGCGGTTGGGCGCCCCTGCCGCCCCATTCTCACTATATCGCCGGGTTTGGACTCTATTATAATGGAGGTTCCGTCGGGCTCGGCTTCGACTTTGGATTCGGTTACGACTACTACACCTATATTCACTGGAACTTCTTCTCCTCGCCCCGGCCGCACCACTATTTTGTGCCGCCCCACCACGCCCGCGGCATCCACCGCGATACAAGGCCGATGACCGGTTACGGCCACGACCACAGGCCTTTCAACGAAGGATTGGGCCACGACCGCGTCTCGCGGCTCGCGCGCACCCAGATCCGCCAGTTGCCCGTGCGCGAAATCCCCATGAACACCCGGAGCCTGGGACGTCAGGAGCGGTTGGTCGGCACCGGCAATTCCGCGTTTCTCGGACGCCCGAGCCTGGGCGCGCCCAACCAGCGCACGGGAGGACAACCGCCGGCATCGCGCCTGACCACGATGCGCGCCGCAGGGGCCGAGTCCGGACCCGCCTCGCGAACCCTGCGCGCCGGGACGATAAGGCCTGCGGTGTCCGAGTCGGCTCGCCTAGCCAGCCCGCGCTCAACGTCCTCCATGAACCTCTCATCGCCGTCGGCGGTTTCCGCCGCTTCCGCCGGATCCACACCCGCCACGCGTTCCTCGGCGCGGCCTTCCAGCGCCCTGGTGTCGCCCCCCCAAGGCGGGGAACGGACACGGGCGGTGCGTTCCGGCGATGCCAGCGTCCGAGCACCCGCCAGCCGGCAATCGCCCGGCCCGAATGTGGTGCGCCCCTCGCCGCGCAGCGGGGTTTCGTCCCCCCTGAGCAGCGGCACGGGCGGCGGCTTGGCGACGGCGCGTGTCGATGTGCCGCCCGCCGCCTCACCCGGCACGTCCAGCCGCCAGGCGTTGCTGAACTCCACGCTGGCCCGCCCAGCCACCGCCAGTCCGGCGCGGCCCGCCCCCGTGTTCCCGGCACAGGGCAGCTCAAGGTCCGCCATGTCAAGGGTGCCCTCCGCCCCGCCGTCCGTGAGCCATCCCACCAGGACGATCCCATCGGCTCCGCCGAGCGTCCGTTCGGTGACACCCTCCACGGCACGGACCCGGTCGCCCGTCATCTCGGTGCCCCGTTATTCCGCGCCATCGCGCCTGCCGGCGGCGCGATCGTCAACGCCCGCACCCGCGTTTCGCTCGACGCCGAGACCTTCGAGTGCGCCGTCGGTGCGCAGCGTGCCCTCGCCGTCGGTGCGCAGCACGCCGTCGGTGCGCAGCGTGCCCTCGCCGTCGGTGCGGAGCGCGCCCTCGCCGTCGGTGCGCAGCGGGCCCTCGCCGTCGGTGCGGAGCGCGCCGGCTGTTCGTTCGCACGGTTCCTCACCGCCCAGCAATCGGTCGTCGGGAGGGAGGCGGTAGGCTGGGGGATGGTGCGCGGCAGGGGGCGGTTTTATGAGCACTGATCATGTTCGGGGATTGAGGGTGTGGTTTCGGGGGTGGGCTGGCTTGCGGGTTTGGGGAGGAGGCTGGCTGGCCGGGGTGCTGTGGGGGTTGGGCGTGTGGCTTGGCGCCGGGAATGCGTCGGCGGCGGAGGTGTATCGCACGGGGTTTGAGGCGTCGGAGGGGTATGTGAGCGACTGGTCGCTGGAAGGGCGGGACGGCTGGCTGGGGGATGGGGAGGCGGAGTTTGTGGGTGAGAACGGGATTGTGGAGGGGGTGTTTGAAGGGCGGGGGCAGCAGGCGTTCTTAGGCGGGTCGCCCCAGGCGGTGGGCGCCCAGTATTATTCGGTGTGGCGGCCGGTCAACCTGGCGCCGGTGCCGGCCGGGATTCGCTGGGTGCAGTTCTCGGTGCTGATGAGCATCAGCGATTCGACGAACGGGAACTGGGACAATTTCTACTGGAACGTGTACAACGCGGAGGGGACGCGGCTGTGCACGCTGGATTTCGACAACCAGTATTTGGGGGTTTACTATTTTGTGCAGGACGACGACGTGGGGGTGTACACGGAGGTGGCGTTCACGAATGACGTGCGTTACCGGCTGGACATTCTGATGGATTTTGCGAACAACGTGTGGCATGCGACGCTGGACGGGACGGTGCTGGCGACGAACCAGCCGCTCACGGTGGCCGGGTCGGCGTTGACCCTTGGCGACGTGGGGGCGGGCTGGAATGTGTTCACACCGGGTGTGCCCGGGGACAACCGGATGGTGTTCGACGATTACGAGATTGCGACCGAGCTGCTGCCCCGCATGACGCTCCTCAGCAAGGCGCCCGGCGGCAACGTCGACGGGCGGGTGATCGACGCCCAGCCCGGCGGCAGTTACGCCCTGGAGTTCAGCGACAGGGTGTCGGGCCCGTGGACCGCGCTGTCCACAAACACCGCCAATGCGTCCGGCACATTCGATTTTGTCGACCGCGACGCCGGCGCGCAGGCCCGGCGGTTTTACCGGACGCGGTTGCTGCCGTGAGGTGAACCCCGTGGATTGAGTGGGCATCTCACGCCGGCAATTCGAGGCCATGCAGGAACGCCTTCGCGGCGTCAAACCGGCGCCGGCCCCCGCGTTCACCGCGGTTGCGGGCACGTCGGCCACCCGGCACCGCGTTCTTCTCGGCATCGATCCTTCCCTGCGCAGCACCGGGTTCGGCGTCCTCCGGATGGCGCGCCCGGTTCCGCAGGTGCTGGCCCACGGCACCATCCGCTGTCCGCCGGCATGGGCACGGTCCCGATGCCTGGTGAAGATTGCCGAGACGCTGCGCGATCTTTGTCGCGAGCATCGGCCTTCGGTGTGCGTGATCGAGGGTTTGTTTTACGCGCAGAACCTGAAAACGGCGTTGATCCTGGGGGAAGCGCGCGGGGCCAGCCTGGTGGCGGCCGCGGAGGCGGGACTGCCCATTTATGAGATCGCCCCCCGCAAGGTGAAGCAGGCCATCGTGGGCTACGGCGCCGCCCAGAAACTCGCCGTCGCCCGCATGGTCCAGCGTCTCCTGCGCCTGGAGGAACTGCCCGCGCCGGATGCTGCCGACGCGCTGGCGCTGGCGCTGGCCTACGCCCAGGAAGCAGGCCGCCTTTCCCTGACGGTTCTCAAGGCGATCTGAGACGCAATCCCGAACGTTTGCGGCACCCTGGAGGGCGGGCGCGCTTCTTCTCCAAAACAGCCCCGCCGCCGCGGCGGGCGGCCGGGCACGTTAGTCATTGAGATACGGCCCGAGCCAGCGTTCGACTTCGGGAAGCGGCATGCCCTTGCGGCGGGAGTAATCGAGGACCTGATCCCGGTCCAGGCGCCCGACCGCGAAATAGATGGCGTCGGGATGCGCCAGGTAGAGGCCGCTGACGCTGCTGCCGGGCCACATCGCGCAGTTTTCCGTGAGGCGGATGCCGGTGCGGGCCTCGACATCGAGCAAGGACCAGAGAAGCCGTTTTTCGGTGTGATCGGGGCACGCCGGGTATCCGGCGGCGGGCCGGATGCCGCGATAAGCCTCGTCGAGAAGCTGCTGATGAGTCAGCTGCTCGCCACGTCCGTAGGCCCATTCGGCGCGGACGCGCTTGTGGAGGTATTCGGCGAACGCCTCGGCCAGGCGATCGGCCAGGGCCTCGGCCAGGATCGCGCTGTAGTCGTCGTGCTCCGCCCGGAACTCCTTGACGAGCGCGTCGAGACCGTGGCCGGTGGTGACGGCAAAGGCGCCCAGGTGATCGGGAAGCGGGGCCGGACCGGAGGCCGGCGAGGCTTTGGGGGCGATGAAATCGGCGAGGCAGAAGTTCGGCTTGCCGTCCGGCTTGAGGATTTGCTGGCGGAGGAAATGCAGCGTGGCCAGGAGCCGTGTGCGGCTTTCGTCGGTGAACAGCTCGACATCGTCGCCGACGGCGTTGGCGGGGAAGAACCCGTAGACGGCGCGGGCGGTCAGGCGTTTTTGGGTGACGATGCGTTCGAGCAACCGCTGGCCGTCGGCGAAGAGGGCGCGGGCCTGGTCGCCGTGGCGCTCGTGGTTCAGGATGGCGGGGTATCGGCCGCGCAATTCCCACACGTGGAAGAACGGGGTCCAGTCCATGAAGGGCACCAGCCGCTCCAGCGGACACACCCCTTCCGGGGGGCAGCCGGGCTGCGGGTCGGAGGTCAAGGTGCGGATTCCGAGGAACTCGGGTTGGGGCAGGTCGGCGCGGGACCAGTCGAACCGCGGCGCGCGGCGGCGGGCTTCGTCGAGAGGGATCAGCGGGGTGTGCTGGGCTTCGTGACGGCTGCGGGCCTGGGCCTGGTCCTGGCGCAGCTGGGCGACGAACGCCGGGCGCTGGTCGCGGTGGATGAGGGCGCTGACGACGGGGACGGCGCGGGAGGCGTCGTTGACATGGACGACGGGGTGGGAGTAGGCGGGAGCGATTTTGACGGCGGTATGGGCCTTGCTGGTGGTGGCGCCGCCGATGAGGAGGGGCCGCTGGAACCCTTCACGTTCCATCTCGCGGGCGACGTGAACCATTTCGTCCAGGGAGGGGGTGATCAGGCCGCTCAGGCCGATGATGTCGACCTGCTGGTCGCGGGCGGTTTGGAGGATCTTTTCGCACGGCACCATGACGCCGAGGTCGATCACGTCGTAATGGTTGCATCCCAGGACGACGCCGACGATGTTTTTGCCGATGTCGTGGACGTCGCCCTTGACCGTGGCGAGCAGCACCTTGCCGTTCGCCCGCCAGCCCGCCTGTTTCTCCGCCTCCAAATAGGGGGTCAGGTAGGCCACGGCTTTCTTCATCACGCGCGCGGACTTGACCACCTGGGGCAGAAACATCTTGCCAGCGCCGAACAGGTCGCCGACGACGTTCATCCCGGCCATCAGGGGGCCTTCGATGACGGCCAGCGGCCGGCCGTATTTCAGGCGGGCTTCTTCGGCATCGGCCTCCACGAAATCGGCGATGCCCTTCACCAGGGCGTGCTCGAGCCGCTGTTCGACCGCGCCGCGCCGCCAGGCGTCGTCGACCGCTTCGGTCTTGTCCTGCTGCCGGACCGACTCGGCAAACGCCACCAGCCGCTCGGTGGCGTCCGGACGGCGGTTGAGGAGGACGTCCTCGACGCGCTCGAGAAGATCCCGGGGGATGTCCTGGTAGACGGCCAGCATGCCGGCGTTGACGATGCCCATGTCGAGCCCGGCGCGGATGGCGTGATAGAGGAAGGCACTGTGCATGGCTTCGCGGACGGTGTTGTTGCCGCGAAACCCGAACGAGACGTTGCTGATGCCGCCGCTGACGCTGGCGCCGGGCAGGTGCTGCTTGATCCAGCGGGCCGCCTCGATGAACGCCACCGCATACGCATTGTGCGCCTCGATCCCCGTCGCCACCGTCAGCACGTTCGGATCAAACACGATGTCCTGCGGCGGGAACGCGGCCCGGCGGGTCAGCAGGTCGTAGGCGCGCCGGCAGATTTCGATCTTCCGCTCGAACGTGTCCGCCTGGCCGCGTTCGTCGAACGCCATCACCACCACCGCGGCGCCGTAACGCCGGATCAGCCGGGCCTGCTCGAGGAAGGGCTGCTCGCCCTCCTTGAGCGAGATCGAGTTGACGATGCCCTTGCCCTGAAGACACTTGAGGCCCGCTTCCAGGACGGTCCACTTCGAGGAATCGATCATCACCGGCACCCTGGCAATCTCTGGTTCGGAACCGATCAGGTGCAGGAAATGCGTCATCGCCCCGACGCTGTCGAGCATGCCCTCGTCCATGTTGACATCGAGGATCTGCGCGCCGGCGTCGACCTGCTGGCGCGCGACGGCAAGCGCCGCGTCGAACTCGCCCGCCAGGATGTGCCGGGCGAACTTCGGAGAGCCGGCCACGTTGGTCCGCTCGCCGATGTTCACAAAGTTGATACCCGGCCGCACGGTCAACCCGTTCAAGCCGCTCAGGCGAAGATAGGGTTCGACCTTGGGCGGAACCCGGGGGGGCAGTCCGCGCACGGCGGCGGCCAGCACACGGATGTGATCCGGCGTGGTGCCGCAACAGCCGCCCACCAGGTTCAGCCAGCCCGCCTCCGCGAATTCCCTCAATGACGGCGCCAGCGTCTCGGGCGTCTCCGGAAAGCCGGTCGGCAGCAGCGGGTCGGGCAGCCCGGCATTGGGGTAGCAGCTCACGTAGACGGGCGCGACGCGCGCCAATTCCCGGATCAGGGGCCGCATCTCCCTGGGGCCCAGCGAGCAGTTGATCCCGACGCTGAGCAGCGGGACATGCGCGATGGAATTCCAGAACGCCTCCACCGTCTGGCCCGTCAGGGTGCGGTCATTGCCCGGCTGAACAAAGGTCACCGACGCCATCACCGGCAGCCGCCGGCCCGCCTCGTCAAAACACTGTTCAATGGCGAAAAAGGCGGCCTTGGCGTTGAGGGTGTCGAAGATCGTCTCGACCAGCAACAGGTCCACCCCGCCTTCAATCAACGCGCGCGCCTGTTCCGCGTAGGCGGCGGCCAGCTGATCGAAGGTGACGGCCCGGTGGGCCGGGTTGTTCACGTCCGGCGAGATCGAACTGGTGCGGTTGGTGGGGCCGATCGCGCCCGCCACCCAGCACGCCCGCCCCGGCTGCGCCGACACCACGGCCGCCACGGCGCGCCGTGCGCACGCGGCGGCGGCGCGATTGATTTCGGCGGCCAGGGATTCCATGCCGTAGTCGGCCAGGGACATGGCCTGGGCGTTGAAGGTGTTGGTTTCGATGACGTCCGCGCCGGCTTCGAGGTATTCGCGGTGAATGGCCTCGATGATGTCGGGCCGGGTGAGGTTGAGGAGGTCGTTGTGGCCTTTGAGGTCCCTGGGCCAGTCCCGGAACCGGGCGCCGCGGTAGTCGGCTTCCCCGAGACGGCGCTGCTGGATCATGGTGCCCATGGCGCCGTCGAGAATGACGATGCGTTCGCGGAGCAGGGTTTCCAGCGATGGCGTGGTATGCGGCGGTTTCATGCGCTTCGGCAACGGGCCGGCAGCCGGCCGGTGCGGACGCAAGTTACCGTCGACGGGAGGGGATGCAAGTCAAAAATCAATATATCTTGATGCGTTGATGGAAAATTTACTCCCCCAGAAGTTCCGCCAGGTTGTAGCGCGTGTAGCGCGTCTCGCTCGCCACGTGCTCCGCGTCCGCGTTGGCCACCCAGAACTCGAGCGTCTCCGGCGCAAACAGGACGGACTGGATGTTGGACTTCATGGCGACGGGGCGGCGCATGAGGTCGCGGGCGGAGCCGGGGGTGAAACGGCCGTGGCCGGCCTTGACGCGTTGCGCGAGGGTCTCGTAGCGGTCGTCGGCGGACATGAGGACGGCGTCGGGAATGGCGTGGGGGAGGAGGGGGTGGGACTGGCCGGGGTGGACGATGTCGAAGGTCTCGGGGGTGGCGGCGATGCCGACGGCGCGCCGGGAGGTGCCGTGGGAGAGGACGTAGTAATACTCGCATGTGCGCGGGCTGCGGCGCATGAGGGCGGCGGCTTGGTCGAGGGTTTCGGCCTGTTCCATGACATCGCGGACGAGCTGCGCCATGGGTTTGCCGTCCCAGCGGCCCTCGCCGCGTCCGCCCATTTCGCCGAGGGCGAGGTGGCGGCGGTTCATGGCGGTGACGGAGCCGACGAAGCCGGCGTAGCTGACATTGACCCAGGGGTGGCCGCGATCGGGTTGGAGGACGATGACGACGGCGTGTTGCTCGAGGCCGACGCCCCGCAGGTAATCGAGGATGCGGCCATGGAGCATGCGGCCGTCGGCGGTGGCCCGGCCGAACAGGGCGAAGCCGCTGCAATGGAACAGTTCGGGGAAGAAGTTGGCAAGGCGGATCTCCTCCCGCTCGCACCCGGCGGCGGAGGCGATGGCATCCATTTCCCGCATGTGGCGGGGGTTGACGAAGGGGGCGATTCGGCGCTGGATGTCGTGCATTTCGGCAAAGAACCACCGGCCTTTTTCCAACGAGCTGGCGACGCCCACGCCGTAGAGGATCTGGTCGACCATCCGCCGGATTTCCTTGCGCAGCAGCTTGCCGTGCTGGGCGCCCATCTCCTCGGGTGTGCCCCGGAGGAAAAGGACCCGGGTGCCGTCGATCCGCTCGAGGCGGCCTTTGCCTTCGGTGGCGAGGACGCGGCGTTCGCCGGTGGCGGGTCCGAGGGTGGGCAGTTTCGGGCGGAGCATGGTGAGGGCGGCGACGGCGAAGCGGGTGAGGTGTGAGAGGGGGGCGATCTCGAGGTGGTCGCCGGGGCGGGTGGGGATTTGCCAGGTGGCGTCGTCAGGCGGCGGCGAGAGCCGGACGTCGCTGAGCTGGATTTCGAGGTCGAGTCGGGAGCCGTCGCGGTAGCGAACGCAGAGGGGCAACAGGTCGTTAGTGCGCAGCCACACAGTCCAGTGGCCGGGGGGAAGGTTCAAGGCTTGGAGAGCTTCGGGTTTGGGGGCCAGGTTCAGAACGTGGCACGGGACGTGGCGGAGGCTGGCGGGCGGCAGCGGTTTGAGATCGAACAGGAGGGGCGCGAGGGCGCATTGGGCTGGGGTGAGAGGCAGGGTGACATGACCGAGCACGGTGGCGTCGAGCTGATGGGGTGCGGCGGCGAAGCGCGGGAGGCCGGGTTTGCCGAGCACGCCGAAGCGTTGATCCGGGGCATAGATCCAGGCCTGCTGGCCGTGGCGCGCGGCGAGGAGGGACCGGTTGCCGATGCGGGCGGAGATTCTGAAGCAGTCGGGCGGCTGGAAAGCGAGGTCGAGGGTCTGGCCGGCGAGGGAGGCGGGGAGGCCTTTGGATTGGGTGAGGTGGAGGCGGGCCTGGAACATCTGGGTGGCGGCGCCTGGCGGGGGCTGGAGGAGGTGGGCGACGCGGGTCACGGCGCCCTGGAGGAGGGCGGCGTGGGGCGTGGGGGGGGCTTGTTGGGCGCCGAGGGGCGCGACGAGGATGAGGCTTGCGGACCCGAGGACGAGGCGCAAGGGGCAGGGAACGGTCATAGGGGTTTGGGGGATGCGGGATGTCACATGAACGGGCGGATCCTGGCAGGGACGGTCGTGATGCTCAAGCGCAAAGGCCGGGGTGCGGGAGGTGTGGGAGCAAATAAATCATTGCGCAGGGATGGGGGGTTGTGGCTTGATCCTGCGTGCCGAACGTGGCAGAGGCTGTTGATAGGGAGGCTGGCGGGTGGGGGATGATGGGGCGCAGGCGGCTTATGAATCGGCAACGGTTGCAGGTGTTCTACGCCGGCTGGGTGCAAGGCGTCGGATTTCGTTACACGGTTTCGAGGCTGGCGCGCGGCTATGAAGTGACCGGGGTGGTTCGCAACCTGGCCGATGGCCGGGTGGAACTGGTGGCGGAGGGGGACCGTGCGGAGTTGGATGCGTTTCGACAGGCGATCCGGGATTCGGAAGTGGGGCATGGGATCCGGCAGGAAGAGGCCCGTTGGACGGAGGCGGAAAATGAGTTTCGCGGTTTTGAAATTGTTCGTTAAACTGGGCCCATGAAATACGCGGTGATCGCCGACATACACGCGAACTGGGAGGCGTTCCAGGTCGTGTTGAATGACGCCAAAGAACAGCAATGCACGCATTATTGCTGCGTGGGCGACGTGGTCGGGTATGGAGCCAATCCCAAGGAGTGCCTGGATGTGGTGCGGGACATGGGCATGCCGTGCGTGAAGGGGAACCACGACGAGTATTGTTCGACCGAGGAGGACCTTGAGGGGTTCAATCCGCATGCGGCGGAGGCGGTGCGCTGGACGCGGAGGCAGCTGAGCGCGGAGGACCGGGAATGGTTGCGGGACCTGAGGTATGTGAGGCTGGTGGCGACTTTCTCCGTGGTCCACGCGACGCTGGACGGCCCACAGCGTTGGGGGTATGTGTTTGACAAGCTGATGGCCGCGGCCAGCTTCACCTACCAGAACACCAGCGTCTGCTTTTTCGGCCACACCCATGTGCCGGTGGCCTTTGTCCGCGACGCGGTGGTGCGGGGCGGCTCCTATTCCAAGTTCCGGGTCGAGCCCGGCCGCAAGTATTTCGTCAACGTCGGCAGCGTGGGTCAGCCCCGCGACGGCAATCCGAAGGCGGCCTACGTCGTTTACGACCTGGACGAAGGCTCGATCGAACTGCGCCGTCTCGACTACGACATCCCCAGGGCGCAGAAGAAGATCATTGCAGCCGGGTTGCCGCAGCGGCTGGCGGACCGGCTGGCGCTGGGCAAGTGAGCCGTTTCCCGCGGGGGGGAGGCGCGGGCCTGGTGGAATGGTGCGGGGCATGTCGTCGCCGTGAAAATCCTCATCCTCAAGCCCAGTTCGCTGGGCGACGTGGTGCATGCCCTGCCGGTGTTGCGCTGTTTGAGGCGGCATCTGCCGGCAAGCGAGATCTGGTGGTGGATTGAATCCGGCCTGGCGCCGCTGCTGGAGGGGGATCCGGACCTGACGGGCGTGGTGCGTTTCGAGCGTCGGCGGTGGGCCTCGCCGTCGCGCTGGCCGGCGTTGTGGCGGAGTGTGCGCGTGCAGCGGCAGCGGCGGTTCGACTGGGTGATTGATCTGCAGAGCCTGGCCCGCAGCGGCCTGTTTGCGTGGCTGGCGAACGGGCGTTTCACGATCGGGCTGGACGACGCCCGCGAGGGTGCCCGGGGGTTGTATGACATGATTGTGGCGCGGCTGGGGCCGCAGATGCACGCCGTGGACTGGTATCTGGAGGTGTTGCCGAGGCTCGGCGTGCCGGTGCGTTGGGATTTCGAATGGCTGCCCCCCCGCCCGGAGAGCGTGCTGGCCGTGAATGCGCGCTGGCCTGCGGACGGACGCCGCTGGGTGGCCCTGCTGCCCGGGGCGCGCTGGCCGAACAAGCGCTGGCCGGCGGCGTCCTTTGCCGCGCTGGTCCGGCACTTGGCCGGGCTGGAGGCCGGGCTGAGTTTCGCGGTGCTGGGCGGCGCATCGGACCGGCCTTTGGGCGCCGTGATCGCCGGGGCGGCGCCGGGGCGATGTGTCGATCTGACCGGGCAAACCGGGTTGGGGGAGATGGTGGAATGGCTGCGGCGGTGCGACTGGGTGGTCAGCAACGACACGGGGCCGATGCACATTGCGGCGGCGTTGGGCAAGCCGGTGCTCGGATTGTTTGGCCCCACGGACCCGCGCCGCACTGGCCCGTATGGCACGCGACACCGCTGCCTGCAAAGCCGGCTGCCGTGCGTGCCCTGCCTCAAGGAGTATTGTGCCCATCCCCAGCCGGTCGAGTGCATGCGGGCCCTGACCCCGGCCTTCGTGGCCGCACAGGCCGAGTCCTGGATGGATCAACTGCGCCGCGGGACAGACGCCATTTCCGGCGAAGCTCGGCAAGCGCAGGGGCACGCGTCCGCGGCGGGAACGGAGGCTCGGGGTGAATTGCCTTGATCGCGGGCCGCGGGCCTTTAAACTGCGGCAATGCGTTTGATCCGTGCCGTGCTGGGATGGGGGTTGGGCGGGTGGCTGGCTGCCGCCGGCCAAGCCGCCGCGCAGGTGAGTGTCGAGGTGGTCATGGACCAGGACCAGTATCTTCGCGATGAATCCCTGACGGTCGAAGTCCGGATCACCAACCGTTCCGGCCAGGATTTGCGCCTGGGGCGGACGCCCGATTGGCTCACGTTCGTGATCGAGCGCCGGGAGGGGGGGTTTGTGGCGCCGGTGGCGCCGCCGCCGGTGGAGGGCGAATTCACGCTGGAATCCTCGATGGTGGTCAAGCGGCGTCTGGACCTGATGCCCTATTACCGGCTGGGGGAGCCTGGGCGTTACACGATCACGGCGCACGTGAAGATTGCCGCCTGGGACCGGGAGATTTCGAGCAAGGCCAGGACGTTCGGCATCAGCCGGGGCACGACCATATGGGAGCAGCGGTTCGGGGTGCCGGCGCGGGAGGGGGTGCCGGAAGTCCGGCGCTACGCGCTGATTCAGGCGCACGATTTCAAGCAACTCATGCTCTACGTGCGGCTGACGGACGCCTCGGACCGGAAGGTCTTTCGGGTTATGGCGCTGGGACAGTTGGTGTCCTTCAGCCGTCCGGAGGCCCAACTGGACAACCAAAGCCACCTGCACGTCCTGTTTCAGAGCGGCGCGCGGGCGTTTGGCTATTGCGTGATGAACCCGGACGGCAAAGTGCAGGTGCGCCAGGTGTATGAATACGCCGAAACCCGCCCCGTCTTGAAACCCAGCACGGAGGGGAGGGTGTTCGTGATCGGCGGCGTCCGGCGCCGCACGGCGCTGGACATTCCGAGAGCGGGGTCGGCCCCGCCTGCGGCGGGGCGTGCGCGCGGGACTGCGCCAGGGCCCGGGCCATAGCAGGCGGGGGCGGGGGAGCGCGGTTGGGGGGCTCAGGCGTAGGCCAGTTGCTGCCTGAGCTGGAGAATTTTGGCGACGATGGCCTCGAGGTCGGGCAGCACGAAGTCATGATGCACCTGGCCGATCCAGGGGGAATCGATCAGCAGCGAGGTGCAACCCGCCGTCCGGGCCGCTTCCGAATCCTGCCATTTATCGCTGATGACAAAGGAATGGTCGAGGTTGAGGTGCCATTTGAACGCGGCTTCGATGAGCAGCCCCGGCCGCGGCTTGCGGCAGGGGCAATGATCGGTCTCGTCATGCGGACAGACCATGATGTCATCGATCGGAAAGGCGCGTCGCAACTGGTCATGCATCCGGTCCAGCTCGCGTCGGGACTGGTATCCCCGGGAGAGCCCGGGCTGGTTGGTGGTGACGATCAAAATGAAATCCGCGGCCTTGAGCTTCTTGAGGGGGGCGAGGGCGGCGGAGTTCAGTTTGAACTCTTCGTGAGTCAATGGGCTGATGGGATGCCTGGGCCCGATCCGGACCTCGTTCAGGATCCCGTCGCGCTCGATGAAGACGGCTCGCTTCATAAAACTGCTACCAAGCATAAACGTGGCCCAAGCGCGGCAGCCGAACGGAAAAATGCATCGGAACCCCCTGGCAGCCGCCTTTTTCGGGGGGAACCTCAAGAATCAACGCGATGTTGCCGATACCTGCCAGACACCCGCGGCAGCCGCCGCCCGCCCCCCGCCCTTTCGGCCGGGGGGGGAATTTTTTCTCATCGGTGAGGACGGCACCCCGGAGCCGCGCGGCATGGCAAGGCAGCGCGCCGCCTGGGTTGAAGTCCGTCCTTGGGTTCACCTGCCGCTTCCCGGCCGCATCACCGGCCGCCACTTCAGCCACACCCTTCTGATTCATACGACATCCGTCAGTGTTCACCCCACGGTTTCAAAACCCGCCGGGCCGCGCAAACAAATTCGGCGGAAATTTCATGCCGGCTAATGGAGGGTCATGTCATGGGCCTCGAGGACGGGCATGGACGCATCCTGGGCGGCATGGGGGGGCGACGGGGGTTTTGGGGGGAGGCCGGAACAATGATCGCTGGCCATGAGGGACCCGGCTTGCCATAGTGCCGGCGCATGGGACCCGCGGAGTTCCTGATTTTGGGCGGAGTGCTGGCGTTCGCCGGAGCCAGTTTTTTCTTTGCGCTGGCGGAGTCCTGTTTGCTGGTGTTGGGCCGGTGGCGGGCCCGGCAGCTGGCGGAGCAGGATCCGACGCACGGGGCGATGGTGATGCGGTTGTTGGAGAAGCCGGAGGAGCTGATGGCGACGTTGGGGCTGGGCAATGCGCTGGCCAACGGGCTGGTGGCGGTGGGGGTATTATGGCCCACGCTGGCGCGGGGGTGGCCGCTGGTGCCGGTGCTGGCGGGCACGCTACTGTTCATTCTCGCGGGGTGCCACGTGGTGCCGAAAACTCTGGCGGCGGGGGCGCCGGACCGCTGGGCGATACGGGTCGCGCCCTGGGTGGGGCGTGTGCACGACGGCACGGGGTGGTTTCAGGATCGCCTGCGGGCGCTGAACGACTGGCTGTTGAGAAGGGTTTTGCCCAGGTCGGCGACGCGGTCCCCGACCGCGCTGGCGGACGAGGAGTATCGGGAACTGCTGGATCTTGCGTATCAGCAGGGCGCGCTGGGCCAGGCGGAAAAGGAGATCATTCTACAGATCATCAGCCTGGACCGGCGCACGGCCCGGGACGTGATGCGGCCGCTGTCGCGCATGAATCTCATCCCGGATGATTTGTCCATGGAACAGATGGTCGAGGCGGCGCGGACCTACCAGCGCCGTCGGCTGCCGATCTACGATGAGACGCCGGACTCGATCGCCGGAATCCTCAATACGCGGGCGCTGCTGCTCAACCCGGACATGGATCTCGAGCAGGCGATCGAGTTTCCCTCGTTCGTGCCGGAGAGCATGAACCTGTTGCAGCTGCTGCACAGCCTCCAAACGCAGCGCCGCGGGCTGGCGATCGTGCTGGACGAATTCGGCGGCACCGCGGGGGTGGTGACGCTGGCCGACATCCTGGAGGCGGTCGTGGGGAGGATCCGCGCCGAGGGCGAAGCGACGGGGTTTGTGATGGAGAAGCTGGGCGAAGGCCGATGGCGCGTCAACGGCACCATGGGGGTGGAGGATTTCCGCCGGGAGTATCCGGCCCTTGGGGAGACGCCGGACGTGGACACGATGGGCGGCCTGGTGGTGGCGTTGATGGAGGTCGTGCCGCCTGAAGGGGCCTCGGTGGTGTTTCGCGGCTTGCGGTTGAAGGCGCACGCCGTGGATGACCGGCGGGTGCGCGAGGTGCTGGTGGAAGTGATTGGAAAAAAATGACGCCTCTCGAGACCCATGTTCCCCGCGCCGGGTTCGGCCGGCGGCGTCCGGGGCCGGGCGGCGGCCGTTGACGGTGCCCATGCAAACCCTGTTGGCGATCACGTTTGCGGGCAGCCTGGCTCTTGGCTTTCTCATGTCGGGCATGGAGGCGGGCGTGTTTGCGCTGAGCCGGCTGCGGATTCGGCACCAGATGCGGCTGGGGAACCCGCGGGCGAAGGTGTTGTGCGGGTATTTGGAGCGCCCGGAGGATTTTCTCTGGACGATCCTGGTGGGGAACACGGTGGCGAATTTCCTGGTGGTGAGCCTGGGGGTGGTGGGGTTGTATCATGCGCTGGGGCGCTGGCCGGCGGTGCTGGGGGCGGCTCTGGTCCTGGGCGGGGCGGTGTTCTATTCCGTGTCCGAGTTGTTGCCGAAGATGCTGTTCCGGCTTTATCCGGGTGCGCTTTGCCTGGCGACGGTGCTGCCGTTCGGGGTGGCGCACGGCGTCTTGCGGCCGCTGGTGGTGCCCCTGGCGTGGTTCTCGAACCGGCTGGCCGGGTGGTTCAGCGGGCGCAGATTCCCCGGCAGACTGTTTGGTGACCGCCAGGAACTGCGCCACGTGCTCCAGGAATCGGCGCAAGCGATGAGCGGCGAGGAGCGCGCCATGATCCAGCGCGTGCTGAACCTGCAAAACCTCAGCCTGCGCCAGATCGCCGTGCCGATCGCCCATGTCGCGTCAGCCAATGTCCGGTCGACGGTGCGGGAGCTGCTGGATCTGTGCCGGCGGCGAGGCTTCAGCCGGCTGCCGATTTGGAGCGCAGACGCCTCCGGGGCGCGGGTGGTGGGTTTGGTGAATGTGAACCGGCTGTTGTATCAGTCGGGGCTGGATCTGGAGCGGCGGGCGGAGGAGTTTGTGAAGCCGGCGTTGTTTCTGGATGCGGATGCGCGGCTGGAGGGGGCGTTGCGCCAGATGCAGCGCACGGGGCAGCGTCTGGCGATCGTGGTGGAGCCGGACCGGACCGAGCTGGGCATTGTATGTTGGCCGGATCTTCTCAAGGTGATTTTTGGGGAGGTGGCATTTTAAGGGCATGGAACTCAGTTTCACCCATGTGGCGTTGAAGATCCTGGCCGTGATCGCGCTGGTGCTGCTGAACGGCTTTTTCGTGATGGCGGAGTTCGCGCTGGTCAAGGTTCGGGAGACGCAACTGGAGCCGCTGATTGGCCGGGGCCACCGCCGGGCCCGGGCGGTGCGGCAGGTGCTGGGCAGCCTGGATCGCTACCTGAGCGCGGCACAAGTCGGGATCACCGTTGCGAGCCTCGCGTTGGGGTGGGTGGGCGAACCGGTGTTTGCGGCGTTGTTGGGGCCTGTGATGGACGGGCTTGGGATCGAGTCTGAGCATGCGCGCCACACGATCGCGTTTCTTGTGGGGTTCTCGGCCCTCACCTTTCTGCACATCACGGCGGGCGAACAGGCTCCCAAGTGGCTGGCGATTCAGAAACCGCTGCCTGCGGCGTTATGGGTGGCCTACCCGCTGATCGGGTTTTGCCGGATGGCTTATCCATTCATCTGGGCCATCAACCAGACATCGCTCTGGCTGCTGCGCCGCCTTGGCATTCAGCCCGCCAGCGAAGCCGAAATGGTCCAATCCGCCGAGGAACTGCGTCTCATGTTCACCGCCACCCAGAAACGCCTGGGCGGCACCGTCCTCGGCAGGGAAATCGTGCTCAACGCCCTCGACCTGCACCAGCGCGTCGTCCTCGAAGTCATGCGGCCACGCCAGGAAATCGCCGTTCTCGACACCGAAGCCAGCCTCACTGAATGCCTCGAGATCGCCGAGAAAACCCGGTTCTCCCGGTTCCCGTTGTGCGAGGGCGGCGACCTGGACAGGACGCTGGGCGTGGTGCATCTGAAGGACCTGTTCGCCATGCGGTTCCGGGCCAAGTCCGGACGCGACCTGAGCGGCGTCATGAAGCGTTTGATCTACGTGCCGGAGACGGCCCGCCTGGAACGTGTGCTGCAGACGCTGCTCGAACGCCGCCTGCACCTGGCGATGGTGGTGGACGAATACGGCGGCACGGTGGGACTGATCACGCTCGAGAACATCCTTGAGGAACTGGTCGGGCAGATTCAGGACGAGTTCGACACGGAGAAGCCGATGCTGGTGCAACTGGCGCCGGACACATGGGAGGTCCTTGGCTCGCTGCCCGCCCATCACCTCGCCGAACTGGTCGGAAGCCCCTGCGATGTCGAGGGCATCTCCACGGTCAGCGGATGGGTCACCCGGCAGCTGGGCGGCTTTCCCAAGGCGGGCGACGTGCTCCTCCGTCCGGAATTCGAGTTGCGCGTCGAGGAGATGGATGGCCCCCGGGTGGCGCGCCTGAGGTTGAGGCGCGGCGCGGGCCCGGCGGCGGCAGGGGGCGGCTCCCGGGACGCCGCTCCGGGGCGCTAATCCGCCTTTCTAACCGCACTGAGAAATGCGGGTTGGGCACAAGAGAACCGAGCATGTGCGGAAGATCGGATTACCCCTGCCCGACGGACCGGAGGGCCACGAACCGTTACGCGTCGTGTTCCGGCAAACACAGATGTCTGCGCTTGTGCCAGACTTGGGCGCTTGAAGGCACAACGATGGCGGGCAAAAAGAGGGGGGAGCCCATGTT
>JAFGQR010000016.1 GCA_016935555.1 Verrucomicrobiota bacterium | reverse complement strand
TGCGCAGGAGCCACAAACCGTGGGTGTTCATCGAGAGGGCCGTGGGTCTGCGCGCGGCTCGCTCCACAAAACCGCTGCGCGGTTTTGCCTTGTACAAACCTGGCATGGGGCAGGGGGCGGTTGCCCGGACCACGGGCACCATCGCGCTTCCCATGAACCGCGCATGGGCTGCCGAAGGGCCCAATTGAAAATTCTCAATTCCCAATTTTCAATTTTCAATTGTGCCATATCGACGGCGGTTCAAGGCCCCGATTCACGTCCGATTTTTGGAGGTGTCCGCTTCCCATGAACCGCGAAACCAACCCACCTCCTCGACCGCGCCCGGCCGCACTTGGCGCGTCGGTGGATTTCGTTTGGCAGCGCCCGGGCAACCCTCTAGAATGCGCCTTTGTCAAGCGGCGGACGATCCGCGCGCCACCTTCGGTTCAACGGCCGTCGCGGCGAGGGCGTGCGCCGGGACGCCATCGGTCAACCATGACGGCAATGGACACCATGCACATGAACGATTGGACACGGCCCTGGCAGCTGGGCGCGGAGGCGGGTTACGGGGCGCTGGGACAGATTTATCCCGGCATCATCGAGCGCGTCACCCAGGAAAAGCGCATCATCGAGCTCGACGTCCGCGCCAAGCTCATCGAGGAGCGGATCATTTTCCTGGGCGACCCCATCTACCCGCAAACCGCCAACATTGTCGTGTGCCAGATGCTGCACCTGCAGTCGCTCAACAAGGACCTCGACATCCAGTTCTTCATCAACTCGCCCGGGGGCGACGTCCAGGCGGGCCTGGCGATTTACGACGCGATGCAGTATATCGCCTGCGACGTGAAGACCATTTGTGTCGGCCTGGCGGCCAGCATGGGCGCCGTGCTCCTCGCCGCCGGCACGCCCGGCAAGCGCTTCTGCCTGCCCAACGCCCGCGTCATGATCCATCAGCCCTGGACCTCCGGCATCGGCGGCACGGTCAGCGATGTCATGATTTCCGCCGCGGAACTCCAGAAGACCAAGCAGCGCATCAACGGCATCCTGGCCCAGCACTGCGGGAAGACGGCGCAGGAGATGGAAGCCGCGACGGATCGCGACAAATGGATGAGCGCGCCCGAAGCCAAGGAGTTCGGTGTTGTGGACGACCTGGCCGGGGTGCGAAGCGGCCCGCGGCCGTCATGACGCCCGGCAATCGGGCAACCCAGCACCTTTATGGCCGGACATAGCAAGTGGGCAAAGGTCAAGCATTTCAAGGGCGCCATTGACGCCAAACGCGGGAGGATCTTCTCCAAGCTCGCGAAGGAACTCTTCATCGCCGCCCGGTTCGGCGGCGGGGATCCGGACATGAATCCGCGGCTGCGGATGGTGCTGCTCAAATGCCGCTCGGCAAGCATGCCCAAGGAGAACATCGAACGCGCCATCAAGCGGGCCACCGGCGGGGACGACTCGGTGCACTACGAGGAGCTGACCTACGAGGTTTTCGGCCCCGGCGGGGCCGCCCTGCTGGTCGAGGTGAGCACCGACAACCGCAACCGCACCTCGGCGGAGATTCGCAGTCTGCTCGCCAAGCACGGCGGCACCATGGCCACCCAGGGCGCCGTCAGCCGCCTCTTCCAACGCAAAGGCCAGATCATCGTCTCCCGCGACGACGCCCAGGAGGATCAACTCATGGAAATCGCCCTGGAGGCGGGCGCGGAGGATTTCAAGGCCGACCCGGAGGGGTTTGAGATTCTGACCGACCCCGGCGCGTTCGAGGCGGTGCACGGGCGTCTCGAGGCGCAGCACATCAAGTGCGCCGTGGCGGAGGTCACCGCGTTGCCGAGCCTGACCGTGCCGCTGGCGGCGCCCGGGGCCGCCGAGACGGTTCAGAAGCTGATCGAGTTGCTCGAAGACCACGAGGACGTGAAAGAGGTTTACACGAACGCCGAGCTCCCCAATGAGTGAGCACAAGCCGCGCCAAGCCTTCCCCGGCGATCCGGGTCCTGACCCGGCTGGCGGACGCGGTTTATAATCATCGGCGCTGGTTTTTCTATCCCCAGGCGGCGCTTTTTCTCGTGTGCCTGCTCTACACGGTGCGGCACCTCGAGTTCGTGACCGAGCGCAACGCGCTGGTGGGCGGCGACAAGCTCTACCACCGGGTCTACCTCGACTTCAAAAGGGAGTTCCCGGTCCAGGACGACCTCGTCGTCGTGGTCGAGAGCGACAGCCTGGAGCGCAAGCGGCAGTTCGTGGAGCGTCTCGGCGCCAAGATCGAGCGCGAGACGGACACGTTTGCGGGCGTGCTGTTCAAGTTTGATTTCAAAAACATGGGGCCCAAGGCGCTGCTGTTCCTGCCGGAAACCAATCTCGCCGATCTGCGCGCCACCTTTGCCGAGTATGCCCCGATGCTCCGGCAGTTCACCCAGGCCACCAACCTGGTCTCCATGGTCAACCTCATCAACACCCAGTTCCGCACCGGCCGCGACAACGAGACCGCCGCCGCCGCCCTGACAAAGGGGTTGCCCGCGCTCCTGCGCATCGTCACCCAGGCCGGCGACGCCCTGCGCCGCCTCGGCAGGCCGCCCTCCCCGGGCATCAACGCCCTGTTCGAGGGCAGCCAGGAAGCCGAACGCCAAATGTATCTGAGCGAGGGCGACGGCCGGATCTTCTTGCTGACCGCCACCGCGCACACCGAACGCGGCAATCCGCGGGCGGTGGACCGGCTGCGCGAGCTGATTGCCGAAACCCAGGTGGAAGTGCCGGGGCTCAATGTGGGGCTGACTGGGGAGCCCGTGCTGGAAGTGGACGAGATGGCCCAGTCCCAGAAGGACACCACGCTGGCCTCGGTCATCTCGCTGGTGCTGGTCGCGTTGATCTTCACCTACGGCTACCATGAAACCGGGCGGCCGCTCAAGGCAACCGCGTGCCTGCTGGTCGGCATTGCCTTCACCATGGGCTACACCACGCTGAGCGTCGGCCACCTCAACATCCTCACCATCACCTTCGTCCCCATCCTCGTCGGCCTGGCCATCGATTTCGGCGTCCACCTCGTCACACGCTACGAGGAGGAACTCTGGCACGGGCGCACCGAACGCGAGGCGCTCGAGAAAGCCATGGTCTATACCGGCCTGGGCATCTTCACCGGCGCGCTCACCACCGCCGCCGCCTTCTTCGCCATGGCAGGCACCGATTTCAAAGGCATCCAGGAAATGGGCGTCATCTGCGGCGGCGGCTTGCTCGTCTCGCTGGCGCCCATGATCTTCTTGCTTTCGGGGTGGCTGCTGACCGGCAGGCAGAACCTCATGGACCACCGCCTGGCGCCGACGCTGGAACGCCGGGCCGCCCGGGAGAGCAACCGCCGGGAACGGATCGAGCGGCTCTGGCTGGACCGGCCCGTCACCACCGTCGCCTTGATCGCCGGGCTCAGCCTGCTGTGCATCGGGCCGGCGCGGCGCGTCCGCTTCGACTACAACCTCCTCCACCTGCAAAGCGCCGGCATGCCCGCCGTCGTGTTCCAGGACAAACTCATTCAATCCGCCTCGCGCCCCCTGCTCTCGGCGGCGCTGGTCGCCACCAACCTGGATCAGGCAACAAACCTGATGGCCCGCGTGAGCCGCCTGCCCACGGTGGCCACCGCCGAATCCATGGCGCCGCTGCTGGCCGAAGACCAAACCCGCAAGCTCGCCCTGATCCGGGACCTCAAAGAGGTGCTTGCCACGATCCGGTTCCAACCGCTCGACCCCTCTGCCGTCGACGTCGAGGCGCTTAAGGGCCCCTTGTACTCCCTGCACGGCTACATCGGCGCCGCCCTGCCCGAACTGGAAAAGGAAGCCGGCCCGTGGCGGCAACGGCAGGCGGCGCTGCGGGATGCGCTGCGGCAAGCACCAGCCGGCGACGACGACGCCGCTCAGGCCGCCGCTCGCGAACTGGCGGAGCTGGAGCAGAACCTCCGGATCGCACCCCAGCTCGAGGCCCTCCGCGCCGCCATCACCGTCCTCCAAGCCCAAATCCTCACCGGCGACCCCCAGGCCGTCTCCGAGAAACTCACCGGCTACCAGCAGGCGCTCTTCTCCGACGTGCAGCGGACCTTCGCGGCTTTCCAACAACAGGATGCCTCCGGCCCCATGCGCATCGCCGATCTGCCGCCCCTGCTGCGCCAGCGCTTCGTGGGCGTCACCGGAAAACACCTGATCATGGTGTTCCCCAGGAAGGACGTCTGGGACCGCGCGGCGCAGGAGGCCTTTGTAACGGACCTGCGGACGGTGGACCCGCTGGTGACCGGCACGCCGGTTCAATTGCTCGAATACACCACCCTGCTTAAGACCAGCTTCGAAGAGGCGGCCCTGTATTCCCTGGCCGCCATCGGCCTCATGGTGTTCGTGCATTTCCGCAGGCTTCTGTGCGTGCTGCTGGCGCTGCTCCCCGTGGCCCTGGGCATGCTCTGGATGGTCGGCGTCATGGGCTGGGCCGGCATCGACTTCAACCCCGCCAACATCATGACCCTGCCGCTCGTCATCGGCGTCGGCGTCACCAACGGGATTCACATCCTCAACCGGTTTGCCGAGGAACAGCACCCGGCAATCCTGGCGCGCAGCACCGGCAAGGCCGTCCTGGTCTCGGGACTCACCACCATCGCCGGCTTCGGCAGCCTCATGACCGCAAACCACCAGGGAATCGCCAGCCTCGGCTGCATCATGGCGACCGGAACCGCCACCTGCATGGTCGTTGCCCTCACCCTGATGCCTGCCATCCTTAATCTCCTGCGCCGCGGCGGCTGGACCCTCAAAAGCCCGGCGCGACACGCACCCCCGCACGCGCCTTTGGATGTTGGACCTGCCGCGCCGTAGCGGCGGCAGGTCCAACATCCAAACGTCCATTCGAGGTTGGACGTTCGATGGTCGTCGTGCTGCGGTTCTTGGAAAACCTCGACCTGCTGCTGCACGCGCATGGCCACCTCAAACTTGGCAGGGCGAGACTCCGTCGTGCCCTGAAGTCAAAGAGCCCTCGGCTGATCGAGGGGGCGCACCGACCCTGGCGATGCACCCTTTCACTTCCATTTTTCTGCCCGCCATCTTTCTGCCGGCCAACGTCTGTCTTGGCCTTTTCCCGCACAAAAACGTGAGGCAGAACAATCGAGGGCAAAAACATTGAAGCCATTGAGCCCGCTGGTTTCACGGGGCG
>JAFGQR010000015.1 GCA_016935555.1 Verrucomicrobiota bacterium | reverse complement strand
CCGGTGCCGTGGGGCAACGGGCCGTGGTTTTTCAGCGTGGTGCGGGAGGGGCCGCTGGTGAGCAACCTGACCTACGCGATACGGGTGACGCCGTCCCTGACCGAGCCGCCCCTCATCGTGCCCCTGAGCAATGCCGTTCCCTTCCTGGCTGGCGCGCCCGCCCTGGGCACGAATTACTACCAATTCACCGTGTCCCCCGGCGCCGTTCAAGCGGACTTCGAACTCTTCGCCCTGTCCGGCAACGCGGATCTGTATGTGCGACCCGGTTCCTCGCTGCCCGGCCCCGGCAATGCCGCCTATGCGGGCACCCGGCCCGGCACGAATGCGGAGTTCATCGCCGTCGCGCGTGGGGGCAGCCCGGTGGCGCTGGCGCCGGGCGATTGGTTCCTGGCGGTGGTCAACCGCGAGGCCGCCGGGGTCACTTACCAGGTGCAAGCCACCGAGTTCGTCCCCGGCACACCTACTCTGGTCCGGCTCACCAACGGCGTCGCCCACCCCCATGCCATCATCACCCCGGGCGCCACCGTCGGCGACGGCATCGATTACTACGTTTACGAGGTCGGCACCAACGCCGCCTGGGCCGCGTTCGACGTGCTGGCGCCGTCAGCCAACGTCGATCTCCTGCTGCGCCGCGCCCTGCCGCTTCCCACGCCGGTTGCGTTCGATTATCTCGGCGCGAACCTCGACACCAACGACGAGCAGATCCTGCTCACCCCGGGCTCCGCTCCTGTCCCGCTCGCCCCGGGCGACTGGTACCTGGGCGTGGCGTGGTCCGGCCTCGCCACCGACCACCTGAACTATGCCGTGCGCGCCTCCGAGTTCACCAACGCGCCTCCCGTGTTCATTGCCCTGACGAATGCTGCCGACGGGGTGGTCGCGCTGGGATCGGGCGAGTCCGGTTGCTTCCGCTTTCCCGTTTCGCCCGGGGCGTTGCAGGCGAACTTCGAGCTGCGGCATCTTTCAGGGGATGTGGATTTGTTCGTGAAGCCGGGCCTGCCGGTTCCTGGGGAGGGGCTGCATGCCTATGCCAGCACGAATGGCGGCACGAACGCCGAGTTCATCGCCGTGGCCACCAACTCCGTCCCCACGCCGCTCGTTGCCGGCGACTGGTATCTGACCGTCGTCAATCGCGAGGCCGCTCCGGTCATCGCCACCGTGCGCGCCACGGAGTTCGTGCTGGGATCGTCCCAGCTCCCGCTCCTCGCGATGGGCCAGATCGTCGCGCGAACCAATCTCGCCGGCGCCGGCGTGTTCGAGGATCGCATCGACTATTACGCGGTGAACCCCGGCGGCCTGCCGGCGGTCCGCTTTGAAATCCAGCATCCCAACGCCAACCTCGACCTGCTTGTCCGCGGAAGTCTGACCCTGCCGCGGCCCGGCCAGTTCGATTACCGCAACGCCAACCCCGGCACCGAGGGCGAGGAAGTCCTGGTCACCCGCACCTCCACGCCCGTCGCGCTGGCTCCCGGCTTGTGGTTCTTCGGCGTCGCCCACGATCCTGCCATCGCCCACGATGTGACCTATGCCGTCCAGGTCCGGCCGGTCATTCCTCCGCCGTTGCTGGTCACGCTGACCAACGGCATCGCGTTCGCCACGAATGTCGCCGCTCCCGGCACGAACGCCTACCGGTTCGTCATGCCGCCGAACGTCGTCCAGGCCAACTTCGAGGTGTTGAGCCCGTCGGACGACGTCGATCTGTTCGTTCGCCCGTGGCTGCCGTTGCCGGACCAAGTCCTCCATCACTACGCAGGCACCAACACCGGCGCCGCCAACGAGTTCATCGCCGTGGCCGCCAGCCCCTCGGTCACACCGGCCCCTGCCGACTGGTATCTCTCCGTCGTCAACCGCAGCCCCGTTCCCGTCACCTATGCCGTCCTCGTCTCCGCCTATCCGCCGGTCACCGAGTTGACGAACGCCCTCCCGTTCGGGGCCGCTCTCGGGACGGGCGCCGGGCCCGTGCCGGACGGCATCGACTACTACCTCTACCGCGTCAGCGCGAACGCGGCCTGGGCCACCTTCGAAGTGGTGCAGCCCACCGCGGACGTCACCCTGCTCGTCACCCGCGGCCTGCCGTTCCCGCAACCGGGCCATTTCGACTTCCGCAGCGCCGCGCCCGGAACCGGGGACGAATACGTGCTCGTCGTCACCAACACGCTGCCCGTCGCGCTCGCTCCGGGCGACTGGTACTTGGGGGTCACCCGCGGGGGCCTGGCGGTCAGCAACCTCACCTATGCTGTCCTGGCCACCGAATACTCCAGCGCGCCGCCGGTCATTGTGACCCTGACGAATGGCGTGCCCTTCTCCAACAGCGTGGTGGCCGCCGGCACCCAATACTACCGGTTCCAGGTCGCCACCGGCGCCGTCCAGGCCAACCTGGAACTGCACTCCCTGACGGGCGACGCCGATCTGTTCGTCAAACCCGGCCTGCCCCTGCCCGACCCGGCCCGGTTTGCCTATGCGGCCACCCATGCCGGCACCCAGTCCGAATGCATCGTTCTCACCCCCGGCAGTCTGCCCGCGCCGCTCACCCCGGGCGACTGGCATTTGGCCGTTGTGAATCGCGCCGGCGGCCCGGTGGACTATGCGATTCAGGCCAGCGCGTTCGTTCCGGGCACACCGGCGCTGCGCCGTCTGACCAACGGGGTGCCTCTCGTTCAAACGCTTGATCCCGTCTCATTCCCGTTCCATGGCGGGACTGATTACTTTGTGTTCGAGGTGCCCGTTGGCGCGGTCTGGGCCACGTTCGATGTGCTGCAGCCCACCGCCGGGGTCGATCTGGTGCTGCGCCGCAACCTGCCTCTGCCCACCGCCGCCGATCACGACTACCGCAGCGCCCACCACGGCACCCTGGACGAAGGTCTGCTTGTCCTCACGAATTCCAGCCCTGTCCCGCTCGCGCCGGGCGACTGGTACCTGGGGGTCGTGCATGGCCAGCCGCTCACCAACGCCGTCAGCTATGTCGTCACGGCCACCGCGCACGCCACCGCGCCGCCCATCGCCGCCGACCTCACGAACGCCGTGCCCTTCACCAACGCAGCGCCCGGCTTCGGCACCAATTATTACCGCTTCCGCGTCTCCTCGAACGCCGTTCAGGCCAACTTCGAGCTGCGCCACCTCACGGGCAACGCCGACCTCTTTGTCAAACCCGACCTTCCGCTGCCCCATCCGGCGCGGTTTGCGTATGCGGGCACCAACGAGGGCACCGCGTCCGAATGGATCGCCGTCATCCCCGACGCCGGCCCCGCCCCCCTGGCGCCGGGCGATTGGCACCTTGCCGTGGTCATCCGCGATGCCGCTCCGGTCAGCTATGCTGTCGTGGTCACCGAGTTCGTCGAGGGCGTCCTCCTGGGCCGTCTCACCAACGGGGTTGCATTCACCAACACCGCCACCGCGTTGCCCAGCCTGGCCACGGACTACTACGCCCTCACGGTGTCCTCCAACAAGGTCCGTGCCCAGTTCGAAATCATCGACCCCGAGTCGGATGTCACCCTTGTGCTGCGCCGGGGTCTGCCGTTGCCGACGCTCGCGCAGTTCGATTATCGCAGTGCCAACCCGTCCACCAACCAGGAGTGGCTGGTGGTTTACGACACGTCGGCACCCGTGCCGCTGAGCGAAGGCGCATGGTACGTCGGGGTCGTCAAGCTCGAGACCAACCGCGTCCGCTACACGGTGCGCTTCACGGAGTTCGACCAGTTCGGCACCAACCTGGTCATCACCCGCATCAGCCCTTCCGCCATCTCCCTGTGCATCGCCTGGACCAATGCCGTTCCCGGCGTCGTCTACCATCTCGAGGGCGCACCCCTCCTCGCCGCCAAACCCGCCTGGTCCGCCGTGTCGCCCGCGCTTACCGCAACTGCCCCAGACATGGAATGGTGCCTGCCGTGGCCCACGCCCTACCGCTTCTTCCAGGTCGCCGAGGGTTTCCCCATCTCGAGCAACGTCCTGCCCACTGCCGCGGAACTGCGCTTGCTGCCCGTGGGCGCCGGTGGTGTGCTCTTCCAGTGGACAGCCATGCCGGGGCTCTCATTCAGCGTCGAGTGGGCCTCCAATGTCACTGGCCCCTGGCAGGAGTTCAGTGCGCCGCTCATCCTGTTCACCAACGGCGCCTACCGGTTCACCGACGACCACTCCGAAACCGGCAGCCCCAGCCCCACCCGATTCTACCGCGTCCGCCCCCGCGAGTAGGCGCCGCCGCCCGCCCCCCCCTGAGACAGAGGAGTCTTCCCCGCCTGCGCCAGCCTTGCGCCGGATTGCTGTGTCGGCGGAGGCACGCGGCGCGTGAGCCGCTTTATGTGCCGCCACCGGGGCCGCGCCGGGACTGCCCCGCGGGCAGATCGCGCACCAGGTCGTCGGCATGATAGGAACTGCGCACCAGGGGGCCGCTGACGACGTGGTCAAAGCCCAGCGCCCGGGCCCGTTGCGCCCAGCCGGCAAAGCGGTCGGGGTGAATGAACTCGGCCACGGGCAACTGTCTGACGGTGGGTTGCAGGTACTGTCCGAGCGTCAGCAGATCGCACCCGGCCGCCCGCAGGTCCCGCAGCGCCTCGGCCACCTCCTGGTCCGTTTCGCCAAGGCCAAGCATCAGCCCCGACTTGGTGCGCCATGCCTCGCTGCTCCTGGGGTGCGCCCGGCGCAAGACCTCGAGCGAACGGTCATACGTTGCCCGTGAACGCACCGCCGGGGTCAGGCGGCGGACGGTCTCGAGATTGTGATTGAACACCTCCGGGCGCGCGTCGAGCACCGTGGCGATGGAGGCGGCGTCCCCGTTGAAATCCGGCACCAGCACCTCGACTGTCGCCCCCGGATTGCGCCGGCGCACCGCCAGGATGGTCTGCCGGAAATGTTCCGCCCCGCCGTCGGGCAGATCGTCGCGGGCGACCGCCGTGAGCACCACGTGCCGCAGGCCCATGCGGCGCGCCGCCTCGGCCACACGCAGCGGTTCCTGCGCGTCCAGCGGGAGGGGTTTGCCGGTGGTGACGGCGCAAAAGCGGCACGCCCGGGTGCAGCGGTCTCCGGCAATCATGAACGTTGCGGTGTGGCGGCTCCAGCACTCCCACTGGTTGGGGCAGCGGGCGCTCTCGCACACCGTGCGCACCGCCTGGTCCCGGAGCACCGCCTCCGTTTCGGCAAACGCCCGCACGGTTGGAAGCCGGACGCGCAGCCACGGCGGGAGGCGCCGCCGGCCGGCGGGCGGGCAGGGGAGGGTGGGGGACGGGGCGGGGCGGGTCACGAGGTGAGGGTCGGGGCGTTCCTGGGCTCAGGGCCGTTGCGGCTCATGAGGCGGGCCAGGAGGAGGGCCATCTCGAGGGCTTGCTCGTAGTTCAGGCGGGGATCGACCTGGCTGCGGTAGGCCTTCGCAAGATCCGCTTCGGTCACACCGCTGGCGCCCCCGAGGCATTCCGTGACGTCGTCGCCCGTGAGTTCAAAGTGCACCCCCCCCAGGTGGGCGCCGCTGTAGGCCAAAATCCGAAAGGCCTTCTCCAGTTCGTCGAGGATTTTTTCGAAGCGCCGCGTCTTGATGCCGGTGGCGGTGGTTTCCGTGTTGCCGTGCATCGGGTCGCAGCACCACAGGACCCGCTTGCCCTGCCGCTGCACCGCCTCGACAATCGGCGGAAAGTGCTGCTCGATCTTCTCGGCGCCGAACCGGTGGATCAGCGTCAGACGCCCCGGCTCGTTGCGTGGGTTCAGCCGCTCGCACAGCGCCAGGATTTCTTCGGGCACCACCGCCCCGCCGATCTTCACGGCAACCGGATTCGCGATGCCGCGGAAATACTCGATGTGGGCGCCCTCGAGCGACCGGGTGCGGTTGCCGATCCACGGGAAGTGGGTGCTGAGGTTGTACCAGCCTTCGCGGCGCGGCACGCGGCGGGTCTGGGCCTGCTCGTAATGCAGATGCAACCCCTCGTGGCTTGAGAAGAAATCCACCCGGTTCATGTCCGCCACCCTGCCGCCCGTCAGCGTCTCCATGAACCGCAGCGAATGCCCGATCGATTCCACCATCCGCATATACTCCGCCGCCAGGGGCGACCGGTGCACAAAACCCAGCTCCCAATACTCCGGGTGGTGCAAATCCGCAAACCCGCCGTCGATCAGCGCCCGGATGAAATTGATCGTCAGCCCGGACCGCTCATACGCCCGCAACAACAACTCCGGATTCGGACGGCGGTCGGCTTCCGTGAACGGGGACCGATTGACCATGTCCCCCCGATAGCTCGGCAGCGTCAGCCCGTCTTTTGTTTCGACGTCCGCCGAGCGCGGTTTGGCGTATTGTCCCGCAAACCGGCCCACGCGGATGACTCGCTTTCTGCCGCCTTGCACCAGTACCAGGCTCATCTGCAGCAGAATCTTCAGCTTGGCCGCAATCACGCTCGATTCGCAATCGTCGAAACTCTCCGAGCAATCCCCTCCCTGCAGCAGGAACATCTCGCCCTGCACCGCCGCCGCCAGTTGCCGCTTCAACCCCTCGATCTCCCAACTCGACACCAGCGGCGGCAGCCGGGACAACTGCCTCAGCACGGCGCCCAGCGCCGCCGGGTCCCCATAGGCCGGTTGTTGCGTCACCGGTTTCTGTTGCCAGGAATCCGGACGCCAATCGCCCACGCTGGTTGTCACGTCGGGTTGCATCGTTCAAAACCGCTGTCGCGTCCCCCCCGAACTTCCATCTTTTGCGCCAAATGTAAAGCGCGCCGTGCCCCCGGCCGGTCGGCGGGTCGGCCGGGCCGCGGCGCATCCGGGGTTGCCGGTGGCGGAGTGCGGTCCCGCGCGATGCGGGACCGCTTCAAGCTGCGAAGGTCCATGGCCTCGATTCACGTCCAAATTTTGGAGGTGTTCCCTTCCCACAATTTCCAATTTCCAATTTTCAATTTCCAATTTTCAATTACACACGCCGGTTGACGGCCTCGATGCGCGCAGGTTCTTGCAAGAACGCTGCCCATGAACCGTGAGAACCTCCCAGACCCTGTGCCGGCGTCCCCCTGGAAGCGCCCATGCCCGGTTCATCGAAGCCAGTCCTGCTCCGCCATTCGCCCTCGCTTCCGGCCGGCTTTCGAGCCACTCTCGAGCCGATGATCGCCCGCGTCACACTCGAAATCGCCCTCCGCAAGGAGTTCGATTATCTCATCCCGCCGGACATGGCGGGGCGGGTCGAGGTCGGCACCCGGGTCAAGGTGCCGTTTGGGCCGCGGCACGTCATGGGCGTGGTCACTGCGCTGGCCGAACAGTCGCCCCACACCAACCTCCGCCCCCTCGCCAGGATCGTCGGCGCCCAGTCGCCCGTCACCCCCAAGGTCCTGGCCCTGGCCCGGTGGATTGCGGATTATTACTGCTGCCCGGTGGAAACCGCGTTGAAAAGCGTCCTGCCCGACGCCGTGCGCCGCGAAAACGCCGCCTGGCAGGAGCGGCTCTGGGTGCGGGCGCAGCCGCCGGACGGCGCGCTGCCAAAGCTGAGCCGGCGGCAGTTGGAGATATGGCATATCCTGGAGGAATGGCGGGATCTGCCCTTGCGGGAATTGCTTCAGCTCGCCCAAACCACCGCCGATACCATCCGCCGCCTCGAAGACCGCGGCTTGGTCCGTATCGCCCCCCGAATCGCCGAACGGGATCCTTATGCCCGCGAGCAGTTCCTCCCCACCCAACCCCTGGCGCTCAACCCGGAACAAGACCGCGCCCTCCGGCGGATTCTGGACGCCATGGACCCCGCGGCCCCATCCCCGGCCGGTTCTCCGGCCGCCTCCATGCCTGCGCCACAGGCGGCGGTTCGTGTGTTCCTGCTTCACGGCGTGACGGGCAGCGGCAAAACCGAGGTCTACCTGCAGGCCATCGCCCACGCGCTGCAGCGCGGCCAGGGCGCCATCGTGCTCGTGCCCGAAATCTCCCTGACCCCCCAGACCGTTGAGCGGTTCAAAGCCCGATTCTGCGCCGGCCCGGCCCCCACCCTTGTCGCCGTGCTCCACAGTCACCTCTCCGCAGGCGAACGCCATGACGAATGGCATAAGATCCGCCAGGGCCGCGCCCGGATTGTCATTGGGGCGCGCTCGGCGATTTTCGCGCCTGTGGATCCGTTGGGGTTGATCATTGTGGACGAGGAACACGAGCATTCGTACAAGCAGGAGGAGGCGCCGCGCTACAATGCGCGGGACGTGGCGGTGGTGCGTGGGCAGCGGGAACACGCCGTGGTCGTGTTGGGATCGGCGACGCCCTCCATGGAGAGCTATTACAACGCGAAGCGCGGCAAATACGCCCTGCTGGAATTGCCCACCCGGGTCGACCACCAGATCCTGCCGGTCGTGCGCGTCGTCGATATGCGCCTCGAAACGCGCCAGCAAAAAGGCACGCCCATCCTCTCGATGGCGCTCAAGGAGGCCATCACGCGGCGGCTTGAAAAGCGCGAGCAGGTCATCCTGTTTCTGAACCGCCGGGGCTACTCGACCTCCCTCCAGTGTCCCAAGTGCGGCTACGTCGCCCAGTGCCCCCATTGCAGCCTCGCCCTCACCTATCACCGGCCCGAGCAGATGCTGCGGTGCCATGTCTGCGGCTACCACACCCCAGCCCCCACCGTATGCCCCCAGCCCGCCTGCCGGAATCCGGCCATCCGCTACGCCGGCCTCGGCACCCAGAAAGTCGAGGAAACCCTCCTCAAGCTTTTCCCCCATGCCCGCATCAGCCGCATGGATTCCGACGCGCTCAAGCGCAAGGAGGATTATCGGCGCATCCTCGGCGACTTCCGCCTCGGCCGGATCGACATCCTGCTCGGCACCCAGATGATCGCCAAAGGCCTCCACTTCCCCAACGTCACGCTCGTCGGCATCATCTACGCCGACCTCAGCCTCCACTTGCCCGATTTCCGCGCCGGCGAACGCACCTTCCAACTGCTCACCCAGGTCGCCGGCCGCGCCGGCCGCGGCGAGGTTGAAGGCGAAGTCGTCGTCCAGGCGTTCACCCCCTTCCACCCTGCCATCCAATACGCCCGCCGCCACGATTACGCCGGCTTTTACGAGCAGGAACTCGAGTTCCGTCAGCAACTCGCCTATCCGCCCTTTGCCCGCATCGCCCTGCTCATCGTCAAAGGCCGCAACGAAGACAAAGTCAAGTTCGCCTCCGAGCATCTCCGCAAGCAAATCGCCGAAACCCTGCCCCATCCCGACGACCTCATCGTCGCCGGCCCCGCCCCCGCCCCCCTGCTGCGCGCGGAGGGGTTCTATCGCTACCACCTCATGCTCCGCACCCGCCACATGCTCCGCCTCAGCCGATCCCTTGCCCGCCTCAGCACCGACCTCGTCCTGCCCGAACACGTGACCCTGACCGTGGACATCGATCCGCTGAACCTGGCCAGCTAGCCCGCATTTCTACCCGCCCTGTGAGAAATGCAGGCTGGCGAGTCCCCATCTCCGCCGCGGCGGCGGAGCTTTCTTGGTTGAGAAACTGGGACGAACAATGAACGCCGAACACCGAAGATCGAATGGCGCTGACGCGCACGCCATGCGCCGGGGCCAATGGACAACCAGTGAATTGTGCCGTGTCGCGTCTGGCGTTGAGCGTTGAACGTTGAGCGTTGAACGTTGAGCGTTGAGCGTTGAACGTTGAGCGTTGGGGCGGGACCTGTCGTCGTGCCCCTCGCGCAACCTTGATCGGTTCGCTGCGAGTTTCATGGGGCAAGGTTGGGACTATTTGGGGTCGTACTTAAACATATTAAACAGTCGGAGCGAAAGCAGAACGGCATTGACGGTTCCAGTTTGCTGGGGCACCATGCGTGCTATGCCAAGGGGACGACGCCTGGAACGTGCCGGCGGCTGGTATCATGTGACTGGGCGCGGCAATGAACGGAGGAAGATTTACCGTCAAGACACGGACCGCGAGCATTTCTTGAATTTGCTGGCTGAGGCCGTTGACCGTTTTCGCATTCTGTTACACGCGTATGTGCTCATGCTCAACCACTAT
>JAFGQR010000014.1 GCA_016935555.1 Verrucomicrobiota bacterium | reverse complement strand
CTCTTACTCCTGCTCTTACTCTTGCTCGCCACAACCGCGTCGACGAAGAGCAGGAGTAAGAGTAAGAGCAAGAGCAAGATGAACCGCACCGGCAACAGGGCGTCGATATTCAGACCCGCCAACTTTGGCAACTGCCCGGACAAGCCAGGACCGCACGGGTCCGCGGGCTCAGTATTCGCGGTTCTTCTTCATGCCCGGCTGGGGCACGGGGTAGCGGCCGTTGGCGTCGGGCTGCAGGGGCGCAGGCGAATTGGCGTTGAGCGTGTCCAAGCCCGGCGCGAACTCGTGGTCGCCGTTGAGGATCTGGTCGTATTCGATCATCTGGCCGGTGTGGGCGGCCATGCGGCCCATGGACGTGACGAGGCTGGCTTCGACGCCGTATTGGACTTCGTTATAGGGTTTGTCATTGCGGATGGCGTCCATGAGGTCGTTCCATTCGTTCTGATACGGATCGCCCTCGCCCGGCTTGTTGACCGACTGCCACACCATGTCCGAACGCCGCGGGGTCTGGCCGCGGTAGATGCTGGAGGGCGTGCCGCAATCGCCGCTTCTGGAGGCGACGGCCATGCCCTTGGTGCCGTGCAGGTAGCTGGCGTAGATGTCGTTGCAGCCCGTCATGCAGCGCCCGTCGAACCTGAAGGTCGAGCCGTCGGCGTAGGTGTATTCGACCGAATACACGTCGAAGTTCTGGTCGACGTAGGTGACGCCTTCGGGGTTTTGACGGTAATGGCGTCCGCCGAGGGCCTGGGCTTTGACAGGCCAGGCGTTCTTCATCCAGCCAAGGTGATCGATGATGTGAATGTAGAAATCGCTGAAGTTGCCGCCGCTGGCCCACAGGAAACTGTGGAACCGCTGGATCTGATACATCAGCTCGTTGGCCCCGGCCGGCTTCGGCAGGGACGAGAAGAACCCCACCGGCCCGTGCATCCGATAGCCGCGCTCCAGGATGATCTCCCCAATCTCGCCGTCGTGCACGCGCTTGACAAGATCCTGCAGCGCGCGGCTGTGACGGGACATGAGACCCACGCCGACCTTGAGGTTTTTCTTCCTGGATTCCTCGGCCAGGGCGAGCATCCTGCGGCTGGTCGGGCCGTCCACGGTGACGGGCTTTTCCATAAATACGTTCAGCCCCTTCTGGATGGCATACTGGAAATGCACCCAGCGGAACGCCGGCGGCGTGCCGAAGATCGCGATGTCGCCCGGCTTCAGACAATCCATCGCCTTCTTGTAGCCGTCCAAGCCGATGAACCTCTTGTCGGGCGGCACGTCCACAGACTCGCTGTGACCCCGCTTCAAATTCTCGTAGCTGCCCCTCAGGCGGTTTTCAAACACATCGGCCATGGCCACGAGCGACACCGGGCCGCCCTTGGTGGACAGGGCCTGGGCGGCGGCGCCCGTGCCGCGCCCCCCGCAGCCGACCAGAGCCACCTGCAGGGTGTTGCTCTCGGCGGCGTGAACCGGCGGCAGCGCGACGCCGGCCAGCGCGGAGACGGCGGCGAGACGGCTCGTGTTCTTGATGAAATCGCGACGCGAAGTTACGGATGGGTTGGTGTCATTCATGGCCGTATCGTTCACCACCCAGCCAATCGCTGTCAACTGCGCAAATTTTGCGTTGCTGGGTTCATTCCCGCCGTTCACACTTCCCTGCCGCCAACACACGATGAACGCGCCTCGCCAGCCCGCCATGCCCCGTCCCGGCTTCGGAGATTTTGGGATCCGGCCGGCGGCAGGGCGCGGGGCGTTGTCGCCAGCAACCTCCTGCTGCTCGGACCGTGGGATCGATTACCGGTATGCAATCCCACGGTCCGAGCAGTAACCACGGAAAACTTGTGAACCATCTCCGCAGGTCGCGCCGGTCTTTCCTCGGAATCGCCGCCGCATAGAAACTCAAACCCCGTCTCTCCCCGAGCCGCGATGCGACTGTCCAACCTGTGCCGCGTCAAACCGCTGGAAGCCCTTGTGGATGAAACCGAGCGCCCGGCCCACCAACTCCGCCGCACCCTCGGCCCGGTGCAGCTCACCTTCCTCGGCATCGGCGCCATCGTCGGCGCCGGCATCTTCTCCACCGTCGGCACCGCGGCGGCCGGGGGGCCCGACCATGTCGGGGCGGGTCCGGCGCTGGTGCTGTCGTTTCTCATGGTGGCGGTCGCGTGCGGGTTTGCGGCGCTGTGCTACGCCGAGTTTGCCGCGATGGTGCCGGTGGCGGGTTCGGCCTACACGTATGCGTATGCCACCCTGGGCGAGCTAATCGCGTGGGTGATCGGGTGGGACCTGATCCTCGAATACGCCGTCAGTAACGCGGCCGTCGCCGTGGCGTGGTCGGACTATTTCCAGGTGCTGCTGCGCGGATTCGATGTGCCGCTACCCCCATGGCTGGGCACGGACTATCGGTCGGCGGCGCAAGGGGCCGCGGCGCTCGCGGAAGCCCGGGCGGCCGGCGCTTCGATGACAGACCTGGGCGCGGTGCTGATGCGCGGGGCGGCGGCCTTCGAGCAGGCGCCGCAGCTGTTCGGGGTTCGGATTGTGTTCAACCTGCCGGCATTTGGGGTGGTGGCGTTTGTGACGTGGCTCGTGCTGATTGGCATTCGCGAGACGGCGAAAGTGAACACGGGGCTGGCGGTGGCCAAGCTGGCCATCATCGTGTTCTTCCTCGGCTTGGGCGCGGCCTATGTGCGGCCGGAGCATTGGACACCGTTTGCCCCGAACGGCTTCAAAGGCATCTCGAGCGCGGCGGCCATTATTTTCTTCGCCTACATCGGTTTCGACGCGATCTCAACCGCGTCGGAGGAGGCCCGCAATCCGAAGCGGGACATGCCGATCGGCATTTTGGCGAGCCTGGTGATTTGCACGGTGATTTACGTGGCGGTGGCGGTGGTGCTGACCGGGATGGTGCCCTGGGAGACGCTGGGCAACGCCGAGCCGCTGGCATTTGCGTTCGAGTCGCTCGGCATGACGTGGACCGCCGGCATCATCGCCGCAGGAGCCGTGCTGGCCACAACCTCCGCGCTCATCCCCTACCAGGTCGGCCAGCCCCGCATCTTCTTCGCCATGGGACGCGACGGCCTGCTGCCCCCGTGGGCCGCCAAGGTGCACCCGAAGTTCCGCACGCCGCATGTGACGACACTGCTGACGGGCGTCATCGTCGCGGTGTGCTCCTCGGCGACGAACATCAACGAGCTCGTCGAATTGACCAACATCGGCACCCTGTTCGCCTTCATCCTCGTCGCCGTCGGCATCCTCGTCCTGCGCCGCCGCGACCCGGACCGGCCCCGGCCGTTCCGCACCCCGTGGGTGCCGTGGATCCCGCTGGGCGCGACGGTGTCGTGTCTCTACCTGATGCTGCAGTTGCCGCTGAAGACCTGGATACGGTTTGGCGGCTGGCTGGTGATCGGCCTGGCCATCTACGCCTGCTACGGCCGACGCCGCAGCCGCCTGGCCCACCAGCCTCCCCGCCCGCCCACACCCCGCCCCTAAACCGTGAGAACCTCCCAGCCCCCGCGCGTCGGCGGGTCGTGAAGCGGTGCCTGGGGAAGGTAGGGACGCGTTCCACCGCGTCCGTGACTTCCCCTTGAGGACGTGCATCGGCTTGAGCCCTGGACCCCGGGGGGCCCGGAGCGGCTCGGTGGCGTTCCTTCGACCGAGTTCCCAACACTCGCCAGCACCAAGGGGGAAAAGTGGGACACGGTGAAACGCGTCCCTACCTTGGGGGCGGCGATCCGCGCGGGTTGTGGGATGCGGTTTGTCCGGTGAACACCAGCAGCGAAACCGCCTGGCGCGGCAGGGCGAACGCCAACTCCGCAGCGTGATTCTCGACCTGGACGGATTGGGCGGGGCCGAGCGTGGCGAGCTGGGCGGCTTCGGCGAGCGCGGCGACTTGTTCCGGGGTGGGGTGCTGCGGCGATCCCATGCGTTTCCAGGCGGCAAACCCATTGCTGTGTTCGTCGTCGATGCGGAAATGCCGGAGCTGCGCGGTCCCGTCGGTCCACGGCAAGCCGTCCAGGGACAGGGTGACCCAGGCGTCCGGGCCCGGCAGATCGTCGTCGTGGTAATGCCAGACCAGGACGCTGAGCGCGCCGGCGTCCCGGCTGGCGAGGGCGGCGACGTCGGGCTGCTCGCGAACGCCCTGGCGCAGCATGGTCTCGAGGGGCACGGCCATGTCGCTTTCGGCCGCAAGCCGTTGGCGGCCCATGCGGCTGAACATGCGGAAGACATTCAGCACCGGCTTGCCGATGCCGTTGCTGGCCAGGGAGCGGAACCCGGCGAAATAGGGTTGGTCCTCGAACTCGAACGCCCAAGTCAGGGCACCCTCGAGCCGGACGCCAAACCGGGCGGCCAAGTCGTGTTTGCGGGCGAAACTGGCGGCGGTGTAGCTCGAATACATCGTGCCGTTGCGGTAGGCGAGCGCCGGTCCCTGGCAGGCCGCACAGCCCTCCGGGTCGGATTCGCCGATGACGACGGGTTTGCCCTTGAGTTCCGGGTAGGTGGCCAAAAGGCGGAAGCCGTCGGCAATCGTGGCCAGATGGGTTCCGATGCCCATGCGCACATGGCCGTCGACCGTCCGGGGCGCGCCCTTGGCGTGAAAGGACACGAAATCAAGCGGCGTTCCGATCCGGCCGGTGGCATGGTTCGTCCCGCGCAGGCAATGCTCGAGGAAATCCCGCATGAACCGGCCTCCGGAGCCGGCGACGTCGGGCCCGCCCACGCGCGCGGTGGGGAGCGCGCGCCTGACGGCGGCGATGGCATGATCGTGGAGCTTGTGGAACTCGACAGGCGTGCCTCGCCAGTAGCCGATGTTGGGTTCGTTCCAGACTTCCCAATACCACGATTCGACCTCGGCCCGGCCGTATCGTTGGACGCAGTGGTTGACCCACTGGAACACCAGTTCGGCCCACAGGGCGTAGTCCTTCGGCGGATACGCCCAGCCGGTGTAGATCGCCTCGTAGGCGGCCTGCGGCGTCCAGCGGTGCTGATACGGCTCGGGCCGGGTTGAGAGTGCTTGCGGCATGAAGCCGATCTGCGCATAGGGCCGCACGCCACGCTCCCGATACGCGTCCAAGATCCGGTCGAGCAGCATCCAGTCGTAGACCGGATTGCCGTCAGCGTCTTCGCGGTAAACCCCGGTGGAACCCCACTTCAAGGCGGGTGTGCCGTCGCCCGAGTTCAGCAGGTTGTGCGTGCGGAAGAAGACCTGGTCGGGTGCCAGCGCGCCCAGTTCACGAAGCAATTGCGCTCCGTGCTTCATATAGGCGTAGTTGGGTTCGTCGGCGCCGAAGAACCGCCAGATGGGGTTCAGCTCGCCAAGGGAACTTGCCCCGTGAACCCGGATGCGGACGGGAAAGGAACCGCTCGGCGCGGCGGCCAGGCTGGACGCCACGAGCAGCGCGGCGAGGACGACAGGTGCCACTTTCATGGGGCGTAAGGCTGCCACAAGGGATCCGCCAGACCAAGCTTTCCAATTCCCAATGGGGTCACCATTCCCTTTGGGGTCAGGTCTGGACAATAGACAATGGCGAATGGCGAATGCCCACTTTTCAAGACCATGCCCCCACACTTCAGCCATGAAGGAGGAGAAATGGCTGAAGATATCCCTTGTGGAATTGCGGCAGCCGTTGCGCTGGTTGCGGCTGATCCGGCGTGTGCCCCTGTTCCGGCAGGAGCATTGAGCGTTGAAGAAGTCGTGAGCGTATCGGGGTCAACTCTATTTATAAAGGTGTGCGGGCTGGGGTATCGAGAGTTGAGCGCGCAGGCGCAAATCCAGTATGTGAGCGTTTCGACGGCGGTGCGGCGGTTTGCGGCGCGGGTGGCGAAGGACGGTGGGCTGGCCAGACTGCTGGAGCGAGCCACAAGGGAAATGCATAATGAATAGAAGCGACCCCTAGGGCGCTTAAGGTCCCATGACCAGTGGAT
>JAFGQR010000137.1 GCA_016935555.1 Verrucomicrobiota bacterium | reverse complement strand
CATCTTGCGGTGCTTCTGGAATCGCGCCACCACGCCCAGAACCACGTCCTGGTCGTCAAACCCGAGTTCCCGGCGCAGCTGAAGACGTTTGTCCTCCGGCACAGGCTCAAACGCTTCCGGAGACAGGGCAGGCTGCATCCGCACCACGCGTTGCTCCGCAAGCCCGAACCGGTCCAGCAGCCGGGTCCGGGCGCTTGCGGAAAAGGTCACCACCCCGTCGCTGAGCCGGGTGAGCAGCCACCGATTGAGGAGCCCGGACCCGAACGAATCCCGGTAGTGATCGGTGCGAATCACAATCGGCCGTGCGGACGACAGGCGCGACGCCACGCCGCCGAGGAAGTGGTCGTGCGAGAGGTGCGTATGCACGATCTCCACCGCGTGTTCCCGGAAGAACCGCTTCAAACGCCCCACATCGCCCGCGCTGGTCCGCAACACGGCGTGATGGTTCAATTCAAAACGGTCCGTGACGCGCGCGCCGCGGGCGCGGGCGAACGTGGCGATGCTTCGGGTTTCGCGCCAGGCGCGGGGCTGGCAGGCCAGCGTGACGGCATGCCCTTGCCGCTGCAGTTCCAGGCACATGTTCAATGCCGGCTCCGCCGGCCCGGTCCATTTCCAGTCGCTGATCAGATGGAGGATGTTCACAGGAAAACCCGGTCGCTGCCCCCGCGAAGTCGCTTCTCAAGCCGCGCGCGGCCTTCGCCTGCAGCGCTGGCGCGCGGATGGGGATTCCGAGACGTCGCGCTCAATGGCGTGCAGGTTAGGCACGAGGCGAAGCGTCGTCAAGCGGCGCCCAATCGTCCGATTGCCGATGCAAGGCGGCTGCGGTTCTTCCGGGCTGACAGGCGGCCGCCTGTCCGTTAACCTCCGCCCCCGTTGAAAGCAGCTTCCGTCCTTGGAATGTTGATTCGCGCGAACCTGGCCTTCTTTCTCTCCCGGAAAGGCTTTCCAGGCGTGCATCATCGCGCCCATGCGCCCGTCGCGCTGCCTGCGGAACTGTTCGGCGTGTGCGTGGCCAGCTCGGAGGATCCCGCGTGCGACGATTACGTGGTGGCCCGCCTCGGGGAATTGCAGGTCCGGTGCGTCCGCATGGATTATGGGACCGGTTCGGACGGGACCTTTGCGGAGCGTTTTGCGGTGCGGTTGCTGGAGGCAGGATTCCGCGTGGGGCTGCATCTGGTGGCGACGAAGCCGGAGGTGGAGGCGCTGGCGCGGCCCGAGGGCGCCGAGGGATGGCGGCGGTTTGTCCGGGGCGTGTTCGCCCGTTTTGCCGGGGCGGAGTTCTTTGAGATTGGGTCGACGGTCAACCGGCGGCGCTGGTCGGGTTACACCGTGCCCCTGTTTTTGCGGGCTTGGGACATCGCGTGGGAGGAAAGCCGGGGACGCGGGGTGACGCTGGCCGGGCCGAATGTGACGGATTTCGAGCCGTTCTACAATGTGCCCATCCTGCACGCCCTGCGGCGATCCGGGCGGCTGCCTGCCATCCACACAAACAACCTGTTCGTCGAGCGCGCCACGGAACCGGAAGCGTTCGATCCCAAAATCCTCGGACGCCGTTGTGCGCCGTGGATCAAGTACAACACCGTCAAAAAAGCGCGGCTCCTGGGTGCCATCGGCCGGTGGGCGGGTGTGCCCCAGACCTATAGCACGCAAGCCTCGTGGAGCTTGCGCCGCATCCGGCGCATGCTGGAAAACACCGAAGAACAACAGGCCGACTACGTCGCGCGTTATTGTGCCCTCGCGGCGGCCTCCGGCGGCCTGCGACGCGTCTATTGGGGACCGCTCATCGGCCAGCGGGAAGGATTGATCGACGACGGAACGGACTATTTTCCCGATGTCTTTCACGTGACCTTCTACGGGCGGGCCAACGGCCGCGTCCGGAACTACCGCCTCCGGCCGGCGTTTCACGCGTTCCGCACGGTGATCCGGTTTCTCTCCGGCACCACCTTCACACGCCAGATCCCCGCCCGCGGCTCCCTCGCCATCCTCGAGTTCCAGTCCGCCGCCCACACCGTCCACGCCGTGTGGTGCCGCAACGGCGACGGCGCACCCGCCGCCGCCTGTTACGACGCCCGCACCCTGGACGCCGCCGAAGTCTTCGACCGCGACGGAACTCCCCTGGCCTCGCCGCCCGCCCTCTTCACCCAGCGGCCTGCCTACCTTCGCTGGACCCGGGAAACCCCCGTCCGCCTCCAGCCCTCCCCCGCCACCCTGCCCCGAGTGCGCCTCTGCGCCGACCCCCAAGCCGCCTACGCCCCCGTCCCGCAGCCCGGCTGGCACGGGCTGGTGCTGACGCGACTGGCCGGAACCACCCTGGCACCCGCCGCGCTGCTGCCAGAACAGCTCGCGCCCATGAACTCCCACGCCGCCAGAGTTCTCCGCAACAAACGCAACTGCGTCTGGTCCGCACCCGCCCCGTGGGACAGCGCACAAACGCTCGTCGTGAAACAGTTCCGGCCCGCGCGCGGTCTTCGCGGCTGGGTGCAGCGGTTCAAGCCCACCAAGGCGCTGCGCAGCTGGAACGGCGCCCATGAACTGTTGCGACGCGGCATCCCCACCCCCCGTCCCCTCGCCTGGCTCGAGCACCCGGCGCGCCCGCACGACCACGAGAGCTATTACCTCTGCGAGAGCTTCGAAACGGCCACCTCGGCCCGACACGCGTTCTACGCCCTCAACCAGGGGGCCACCGAGTTCCTCGAAACCCCCGCCGCCGACCTGCTCCGGCACATCGCCACCCTGCTCGCCCGCATGCACCGCCGCGGCGTGTTCCATCGCGACCTCTCCGCCGGCAACCTGCTCCTGCGGCGCACCCCCCAAGGCGACATCGAGTTCGCACTGATCGACACCGGACGCGCGCGCGTGCGCGATGCCAGCCTCCCCCTTCGCCAGCGGCTGGCGGACCTGATGCGGCTGTGTCATCCGCTGGCCTGGGCCGGGCGCGAGCCGTTGTTGCGCGCGTATCTCGACGCCGCCCAAATCCGCCATGCCCCCTGGATGCGCCTCGCATTTCACTACTACGATTGGAAACACCGTGTTAAGCGAAAAGTGCGGCGCCGGCGGTGAGTGGGTGCGCCGGACCTCGGCGGTTCGCAGGAGCTGTCCTTCCGCACGCCGGCGGTAGGGCGAGACTCCGTCGAGCCCATACTCCCCCTCAGGTGCTGGGCCAACCTGAATCCGCCATTCCGGGGAGCCTAACCGCCTGCGCATGTGGTGATGAGCGAACAGACGAAGGGATATCAGGGCTCGACGGAGTCTCGCCCTACCGGGTTCAAGGGCGCGAGGCGTGGTGCCCAT
>JAFGQR010000136.1 GCA_016935555.1 Verrucomicrobiota bacterium | reverse complement strand
TTTGTGCGCTGCAAGGCGCAAGTTGCGGGGCGGTCGTCAAGGACTCTTTGCCCCCGCTGCGCGGGGGCTTGTCCATGACGGCATTCAAAACCGCGCAGCGGTTTTCTACAGCGAGCCGCACGTTGGCAAATGGACGCTTCGACAAACACCGTAGGCTTGCAGCCGACTCAAGCCCCGAACAGTCCGAGCCTGCGGCTCGCTAGAAATCTGCGCTGCCTGGGGTGCGGGCGAAGGGGATCACGTCGCGGATGTTGGGGATGCCGGTGAGGAACATGAGCAGCCGCTCGAAGCCCACGCCGAAACCGGCGTGGGGCACGGTGCCGTAGCGGCGGAGGTCGGCGTACCAGCTGTAATCCTGTTCGCGCAGGTGGTGTTGGCGCATGTTGGCGAGCAGCACGTCCAGCCGCTCCTCGCGCTGGGCGCCGCCGATGACCTCGCCGATGCCCGGGACCAGCAGGTCCATCGCGGCCGCCGTTTTCCCGTCGTTGTTGGCGCGCATGTAGAAGGGCTTGATCTCGCGCGGGTAGTTGAACACGGTGACGGGGCACTTGAAGTGGTCCTCCGTGAGAAACCGTTCGTGTTCGGATTGGAGGTTCAAGCCGTATCCAACCGGGAACGCGAACGGGCGACCCGAGCGTTTCAGGATCTCGACGGCCTCGGTGTAGGGCACGCGCTGAAAGGGTCGCTCGATGACGAAAGCCAGCCGGTCGCGGACGCTCCGGTCCACGAACCTGGCGAACAGCGCCAGGTCCTCGGCGCAGTGATCGAGCGTATAACGCGCCATGGCCTTGAGGAAGGTCTCGCCGAGGTCCATGTCGCCGGCCAGATCGCAAAAGGCCATTTCCGGCTCGATCATCCAAAACTCCGCCGCGTGCCGGGCGGTGTTGGAGTTCTCGGCCCGGAAGGTCGGGCCGAAGGTGTAAATGTTGGACAACGCGCACGCGAACGCCTCCCCCTCCAGCTGGCCGCTCACGGTCAGGTAGGTCGGCTTCCCGAAAAAGTCGGTGCCGGGGTTCTCGTCGGGGCGGCCTTTGAGGGTGGTGACGCGGAACAGTTCGCCGGCGCCTTCGCAATCGCTGCCGGTGATGATGGGGGTATGGACATGGACGAAGTCGCGTTCCTGGAAGAACTGGTGGACGGCGAAGGCGAGGCGGCTGCGGACGCGGAAGACGGCGCCGAAAAGGTTGGAACGCGGCCGCAGGTGGGCGATGGTGCGGAGGAACTCCATGGTATGGCCCTTTTTCTGCAGCGGGTAGGACGGATCCGCCTCGCCGACCACTGTGATCCGCGTGGCGTGGACCTCCCATTTCTGGCCGGCACCCCGGGATGCGACCAGGCGGCCTTCGACGGCCGCGGCCGCGCCGGTGGTCAGCCGGTGGATCTGGTCGTGGCCGGGGATGTCCGCGTCGGCAACCACCTGGAGGCTTGCCAGGCAGGAGCCGTCGTTCAGCTCGAGAAAGGAAAACCCCTTCGCATCGCGCCGGGTGCGGACCCAGCCCTGGATGAGGATGGCGTCCCTGGGTGCGGCGGAGGCCAGCGCGTGTTTGATCAAGGTGCGAGTCGCCATAGCATCGTGTCGCGTGGGCGGATCCTTGCCGAAGCGGGCGCCGGCAACAAGCACGAATGGGGTGAAGGCGCACGCGGCGGCGGCGGCGGGTGCGACGGCTCCGGGGTGGGAGGGGTTACTTGGCCAGGGCGACGAGGTAGCGCTGGACGCGGGTGACTTCCTCGGTCATTTCGAGGAGCGAGTAGGTCTGGTGCAGGTTGGAGCAGATCCGCAGCAACATGCGGCGTGGGCTGACGGGGCTGAGGTAGCCTTCCTGAAGGCCGTGATAGGTCTGGAGCAGGTAGCGGATGCAGTCAGCCTTGCTGAGGAACTGCCCGCGGCGGAAGACATCAATGTAAACCTGCCGGGTGCTGGACTGGTAGCGGCAGATGAAGTGCCCCGGCAATCCGATGCCCGCCACGGGCAATCCCAGGCGCCGGGCCAGGAACAGATAGATCACGCACAGGCTGATGGGATTGCCGGTGCGCCGGTCCATGACGCGGTTCACGTAGCAGTTTTCCTGGTTGTCGCCGTAATGGGGGTTGCCTGAAAACTCCAGGTCGCCGAACAAATACCGGTTGACCCCGCCCAGGACGGCTTCGGCGGGTCCGTGGCGGTCCAGGCGGTCCTGGATGTCGCGCGCCCAGAGGTCCAGCATAGCCCCGTAGGCTTCGGGGTTGATATCCGGGTATTGGGTTTGGGCCAGGAGAAACACGCCCCGTTCCAGGTCGAGTTCCTCCCCGTGATGCAGGCAGAAATCCAGAAACCGGTCGTCGCTCCTGCCTCGCGCGAGGCGGTGGATGATCTCCAGGCAGCGCCTCCGCAGCACCGGGTCCGAACTCAGCGTGTGGGGGCGGAGCCAATCGCACACCTCCGGTCCGATGGACAGCAGCTTGTTGCGAATGACCTGGTACACCGCGGGATCCTCGTCGACCAACAGGCTGACCAGGGCCGCCTTTTGGCTGGCGGGCACCAATCCCCGGGCATTCTCGCGGGCCGCAGCGTGCATGACTCCTGTATGGACCCTTGGATTCTTGCAGAAATTCGATCCGAATTCAATCCCAATGTGGGGCCATTCATCAGGCGTTGTGAGGTTGGCGGAACGCCTGTGGGCACGCCGGCAAGGGGGAGTCGTTTTTTCGGCTTGTCATGGCCGCGCGAAAGACCTTTGATTTGCGCGGCTCAAGACCGGTTTGCAGGACGGTCGGCAGCCGTCAGCCGGTGCCTTTGGGCTCTGACGGTTTTAAACCCGCAACGGGATCCGACGGTCGGGCGCCGTTCCGCAGCCAGGCAAACGAGCCTTTATGACCAAGACACTATTTGTCGGCAACGTGGACCACAACTGCACCGAGAACGACCTGCACGATTATTTCACAGGCGCCGGCGCGGTCACTTCCGTGAATATCATTCAAGATCGCGCCACCGGTCGGTCCCGAGGATTTGCCTTCGTGGAAATGGGTTCGGAGGACGAGGCCAAGAACGCCATCCAGCTCTTCCATGGAAAGGAGTTTCAAGGCCGTTCCCTCACCGTCAACGAAGCCCGCCCGCGCGAACCCCGCCCGCCTTACGGCGGCGCCGGACGGGGCGGGCGCCGCGAACGCGGGGGGGGAGGCGGCTACCGCGACCGGCGTTAGCCCACATTTCTCACCGCGCTGTGAGAAACGCGCCCGAAGGGCCGCAGAGCGGGGCTAACCCCGCCCGAGCGGCAAAGCACTCTGTTGCGAGCTCAGCCGGCCCATAGAGCGCAGGGCAGCCCGCCCTCCCGGGAGGGTGCATTTCTCACCAGCAACCCACTGAGAAATGCAGGCTGTTTGACTGGCCACGCTTGGGAGCCGCAGGTGGCGTTTGGTCGGCCCCGGGGATTCTCACAGGAACTTCCCCGGATTCAGGATGCCCCGCGGGTCGAGCGCGCGTTTGATGGTTTGGTGGAGGCGCCGCGATTCGCGGGAGACGGCCAGGGGCCACCAGCGTTTCTTGGCCAGGCCGATGCCGTGTTCGCCGGTGATCGAGCCGCGCCAGGCGAGCACTTGCCGGAACAGGTCATCGAGCGCCGCATGGCACCGCGCCTCGGCTCCCGGCACGGACCGGTCCATCATCAGGTTCGCGTGGATGTTGCCGTCGCCGGCGTGTCCGAAGCATGCGACGGGCAAACGGTGTCGGGCCTGCAACCGCTCTGCGAACGCGAACAAGTCCTCCAGCCGGCCCCGCGGCACCACGATGTCCTCGTTGAGCTTCGTCAGACCCGTGTCGCGAAGCGCATAGGAGAACTCGCGGCGGAGCTGCCAGATGCTCTCGCACTCGCCCGCGCCGTGCGCGACGCGCAGGAACGTCGGCCGTAGTCGGCCCAGGATGGCGCGAAGAGTTTGGATTTCACCGCGGACGGACGCCGGCTGGCCGTCCAGTTCCACGATCAGGTGCGCACGGCATCCTTCCAGGAGCGTGCTGCCGGTGCGGCGGCGCGCGGCCTCGAGGGTGAACGCGTCGGCCACCTCGAGCGCGCATGGGAGAAAGCCGGACGCGAAGATGGTTCGGATGGCCTGGGCGGCGGTTTTCATGGAGGCGAATCCGACGGAGAGGGCTGCGCGGGACGGTGGCAGGGGCAGGAGCTTGAGGGTGGCCTCGGTCACCACGGCCAGCAAGCCTTCCGAACCCACCAGCAACCGGTGCAGATCGAACCCGGTTTTGTTCTTGTGAGTCCGGCCTCCGAGAACCGTCACGGTGCCGTCAGCGAGGACTGCTTCCAGCCCCAGGACATAGTCCCGCGTGGTGCCGTATTTGAGGCAGCGGGGCCCGCCGGCGTTGGTGGCGATGTTGCCGCCGATGGTGCACTCCGCCCGGCTGGCGGGGTCCGGCGGGTAGAACAACCGCTTCCGTTCGGCGCGATCCTGCAGCGTCTGCGTGATCACGCCCGCCTGAACAACCGCCACGAAATCCCCCGCGCTGATCTCCCGAATCCGGCGCATCCGTTCCAGGCTCAGCACAATCCCGCCGGCACAGGGCACACACCCGCCCACGTAGCCGCGCCCCGCGCCCCGGACGGTTACGGGCACCCGTCCGGCCCGGGCCGCGCGCAGGAGGGTGGACACCGACGCCGTGGTGCGCGGCAGGGCCACGGCGTCGGGGCGGCCGGTCGCAAACCATTTGTCGCCCCCATACCGTGCGCACACGGAGGGCGCCGTGGTGAACTCGCCCGGCGGCAGCAGTCGCCGGAGCGATTGCAGGGTCTTGGCAGCCGATGTCGTCATGGCGCTCGAGTGTTGATCGATCCGCCGATTGGAGTCTCCGAGTGCTTCAACATGCCGTGGGCGGATCCCGGTTTCGGGGGCGACTCGACGTTCCGCGGGCGCGACGGGTTCCGCAGCAGTGTCCCTTCGCGTTCCGTCGCGGTGAGCATGGCGTCCGGGCTGGCGGTCTGCTACGGGTTTGGGGGCGGTTCGTCGAGCGGGGTGCCGGGGTTGTCAATCAATTCCCGGGCCTGTTCGGCCTCGTCGTCCGGCACCTGGACGGCGATGCCCTGCGCGCCGAGGCTGTAGCCTTCGATGCTCAGAGCGGAGAGTTCATGCGCGACCTGGGCATGCAGACCCGCCGCGTTGAGGCGGGAGCAAATGAGGTTCGCCTCGCCGGAGCTGAACGTCGTAAACACGGTGACTGGTCTCATAAACTGGATGGGTTGTTTCGTCATGCCGCGGCCGCTCCTGACTGCGCCTGCCCGGCCCGGAGTCAGCCGCCGGCGCTTTTCAGGTCGGCGAAAATGATGACGCCGGCGCCGGTTTGGACGAGGCTTTGGACCTGGGCTTGGACGGACTGGCCGATGTAGGGTTGGGCGCGGTTGATGACGACCATGGTGCCATCGGGCATGTAGGCGACGCCCTGGTCTTTTTCCTTGCCTTCGCGCACGACGCGGAGGGAGAGCGTCTCGCCGGGGAGCACGGCGGGCTTCAGGGCGGCCGCCAAGGCGTTCAGGTTCATGCAGGGCACGTTATGGAGCCTGGCGACTTGCTCCAGGTTATAATCGTTCGTGATCAGCCGGGCGTTGAGGGTCTGCGCCAGGCGCAGCAGCTTGCTGTCCACCGCCTGCTCCTCCGGCAGGTCCGCCTCGTGAACCTTCACCTCGTTGATGGGATTCTGCCGGATCCGATTCAGGATTTCAAGGCCGCGCCGGCCGCGGGCGCGCCGGGTGGGATCGGGCGAGTCTGCAATGAGCTGCAATTCGAGCAGGACGAATTTCGGGACGACGACGATGCCCTCGAGGAAATGGGCGTCGATCAGCTCGGCGATGCGGCCGTCGATGATGACGTTGGTGTCCAGCAGGAGGAGGTTTTCCGCCTTGGTTTGGGCCCGGAAACGCACATACGGGATGACGAGTGAGAAATCCTCCTTGTTGCTGCGCATGGCGAGGATGACGCCGATGTAGCCGAAGCTCAAGAACAGGGAGAGGCGGATGATCCAGCGCGTGTCGTCCGGGGCGAATTTGAACAGTTCGGACCGGTCAATGAGCCAGGCGATGAGGGAGCCCAGGAGCAGGCCGAAGGTTGCGGCCGAAAAGGCCCGCAGCGAAAAGCCCTTGAGCATCTCGTCCACGGCAATCATCAAGCCTCCCAGGCCGAATCCCGCGATCGCGGCGTATGGCTGCCGGATCAGCTCCGGGACGAGTTCGCCCACCGCGAACCCTGCGAGGGTGCACAGCAGCAGGAACACAACCCGTATCGTCCAAAGCGTCATAAAGCCGACCTCCTAATGCCTGAATCAGGCGTCAAGGGCCCAGTGTTTGGCTCGTTCGAGAGCCTTGCGCCAGCCTGCAAGTCTGCGGGCGCGTTCGTCGGTCCCCAGGCGGGGTTCGAACCGTTGGTCTGTCGTCGAAGGCGCGGTGGCTTCCTTGGGGTCCTTCCAATAACCTGTGGCCAGGCCTGCCAGGCGGGCGGCGCCGAGGGCGGTGGTTTCGGCGATGTGGGGCCGCACCACCGGGGCGCCCAGGAGGTCGGCCTGGAACTGCATGAGCAGGTTGTTGACCGAGGCGCCTCCGTCCACCCGCAGTTCCTGCAGCGGTGCGCCCGCATCGGCTTCCATGGCGCGGATGACGTCGGCAGACTGGAAGGCGATGCTCTCGAGCGCGGCGCGGGCCAGGTGGGCTGCGGTGGTGCCGCGGGTCAGGCCGACCAGCGTGCCGCGCGCGTGCGGATCCCAATGCGGGGCGCCGAGGCCGGCGAAGGCGGGGACGAGGTAGACGCCGCCGGTGTCCGGCACGCTTGCGGCCAGGGCTTCGATCTCGCCGGAGGTGCGGATGAGGCCGAGCCCGTCGCGCAGCCATTGGACGACGGCGCCGGCGATGAACACGCTGCCTTCGAGCGCGTAGTCGGTGCGGTCCCCGACGCGCCACGCGACGGTGGAGACCAGCTGATTGGAGGAGGCGACGGGGGCGGTGCCGGTGTGCATGAGCAGGAAGCAGCCGGTGCCGTAAGTGTTCTTGACCATGCCCGGCCGTGTGCATCCCTGTCCGAACAAGGCGGCCTGCTGGTCGCCGGCGATGCCGGCGATCGGGATGCCGGCCAGGGGGCCGGTGGCTTCGCCGCACACCCCGCTCGAAGCGCGCACGGTGGGCAGGAGGCCGCGGGGAATTCCAAAGAGCCGGAGCAGCGCGTCGTCCCACTCGCCCGTGTGCAGGTTGTAGAGCATGGTGCGCGAGGCGTTGGACACGTCCGTGCAATGGACCTTGCCGCCCGTCAGATTCCACACCAGCCAGGAGTCGATCGTCCCAAACGCCCAGTCGCCCGCTTCCGCCTTGGATCGCGCCTCGGGGACGTGCTGCAGAATCCAATGCAGTTTGCTGGCCGAAAAATAGGCGTCCACCACCAGCCCGGTCTTCTCCCGGATCAGGCCGGAGGCGCCGTCCTGCTTGAGTTGGTCGCAGAGACGGGCGGTCCGGCGATCCTGCCATACGATCGCGGGGGCGACCGGCAGGCCGGTCTTGCGGTCCCAGACCACCGTGGTCTCGCGCTGGTTGGTGATTCCGAGGGCGGCGATATCGGCGGGCCTCAAGCCGGCTTGGGCGAGGGTTTCGACGGCCACCGCGAGCTGAACCGACCAGATTTCACGGGCGTCGTGTTCGACCCAGCCCGGCTGGGGGTAGTGCTGCGCAAATTCACGCTGGACGCACCCGCGGATGGCGCCGGCGGCATCGAACAGCATGGCCCGGCAGCTGGTGGTGCCCTGGTCGAGAGCGAGAAGGTATTTCATGCAACGGAGGATTTCGTCCGCACGCTGCGCTGCGGCCGGCCAGGCCCGCCGGGTCGGGGAACGGCGCCGGGGACGGTCAGCGAGCGGCGGGCAGGGGATAGGCTGCGCACAGCATTGGGTCATAGAGCATCTGGCGGCGCTTGACCATGAAAAAAGCGAACGCGGCTTTGGGGGGGCACCGTGGGTGGCGCGTCCGAAACCCGCGTTCGCGTGAGAATTGCGTTGCCAGCCGGACCGGAATCCGTAACATCCGGCGCGCCCGTCCACGGGACGGCACGCAATCACCTGAAGGCATGAAAAGCTACAACATGGCAGTCATTGGCGGCGACGGCACCGGTCCGGAAGTGACGCGGGAAGCGCTCAAGGTTCTGGATGTCGCCGCGGGAAAATTCGGTTTCAAACTCAACCCCACCGAATACGATTTCGGCGGCGCGCGCTATTTGCGGACAGGCGAGGTGCTGCCGGACAGCGTGGCGGAGGAACTTCGGCAGTTTCCTGTGATTCTGCTGGGGGCGATTGGCCATCCGGACGTGAAGCCGGGGATTTTGGAGAAGGGGATCTTGCTGCGTCTTCGGTTTGAGTTGGAGCAGTACATCAATTTGCGTCCGGTGAAGCTGTATGACGAGCGTTTCTGTCCGTTGAAGGGGAAGACGCCGGAGCAGGTTGATTTTGTGGTGGTGCGAGAGAACAACGAGGGGCTTTACACGGGCGCCGGGGGGTTTGTGTTCAAGGGCACGGCGCACGAGGTGGCGGTGCAGGAGAGCATCAACACCCGGCGCGGCGTCGAGCGCTGCCTGCGGTATGCGTTCGACTACACGCGGCGCCGCAACCGGCGGAAGACGCTCACGTTATCGGGCAAGACCAACGTGTTGACGTATGCGTTTGACCTGTGGGAGCGGGCGTTTCACGAGATTGGGCAGAAGGACTACCCGGACATCAAGCGGGAGTATGCGCACGTGGACGCCACGACGATGTGGTTCGTCAAGAATCCCGAGTGGTTCGACGTCATCGTCACGGACAACATGTTCGGCGACATCATCACCGATTTGGGCGCGATGATCCAGGGCGGCATGGGCATCGCCGCTGGCGGCAACCTGAATCCCCGCGGCACCAGCATGTTCGAGCCGATCGGCGGCAGCGCCCCCAAATACACCGGCAAAAACGTCATCAACCCCCTCGCCGCCATCTGCGCCGGCCAGATGCTCCTGGATTTCCTCGGCGAAGCCGCCGCCGCCGAAGCCGTCGAAACCGCCGTGATCAAAACCGTCCGCGAAAAACTCACGGACCTCGCCGCCGGCAAGATGGGCCACAGCACCAGCGAGGTCGGCGATCTTGTCGCCGCCGCGCTGTGACCCGTCCCGGATATCGGCAAGGCGCGGCTGGTGCTGAGGTGCAACACCCCTCACCGGCCCTGCCTCAGCGCCGCGTCCGCTCCTGCCGCGGGCGGGGCGTCGGCGGGAACAGGAACGACGTCCTGGCTGTGGGGGATGGGGGATGCGGCCTGGGGCATTCTGCCCGGTCGTTCATGCCCAGGCTTCGGCGAGTCGTGTGGCGATGCGTTCAGCGGCATGGCCGTCCCAGAGGGGGATGGGGCTGGCCTGTTTCCAGCGGCCGGCCAGCAAGCGGTTCCAGGCGTCGCGGATGCGGGTTTCATCGTGGCCCACCAATTCGCTGCTGCCGAGGGTGACGGTGACAGGCCGCTCGGTGGCATCGCGGAGGGTGAGACAGGGGACATTGAGGACGGAGGTCTCCTCCTGGATGCCGCCCGAGTCGGTCAGGACCACGCGGGCGGATTGGATCATGCGGAGGTTGTCGCGATAGCCGAGGGGGTGGATGACGCGGAACTGTTTGCCTTCGGGCAGCCGGATGGCGGCTTGGGCGAGGCGGTCGCGGGTGCGCGGGTGCAGGGAGAAGACGAGAGGCAGGGTTTGGGAGAATTCGGCGAGCAGCGCGACCAGGCGTTTGAGGACCGCAGGGTTGTCGACATTGGAGGGGCGGTGGAGGGTGAGGTAGGCGTATTGGCGGGGCTGCAGGCCGAGTTGGTTCAGACAGGGGGACTGGGCGGCACGAGGCAGTTCGGCGTGCAGCGTGTCCATCATGATGTTGCCAACAAGCGCGATCTTTTCGCGCGGCCGGCCTTCCCGGGCCAGATGGATGAGGCCATCCGGGTCCGAAACCAGCAGGACATCGGAGAGAGCGTCGGTGAGGATGCGGTTGATTTCCTCGGGCATGGTGCGGTCACCGCTGCGGAGGCCGGCTTCGACGTGGGCCACGGGGATGCACAGTTTGGCGGCCGCCAGGGCGCACGCGAGGGTGGAGGTGACGTCGCCCACGACGATGACGCCGCGCGGGCGGGGAGCGGCGAGGAGGATTTGCTCGTAGCCTTCGAGGATGCGGGCGGTTTGGGCGCCCTGCGGACCGGAGCCTACGTTCAAGTTATGGGCGGGTCCAGGCAGGCCCAACTCGCGGAAGAAGACGTCGGACATCTGGCCGTCGTAGTGTTGGCCCGTGTGGATGAGCCGCAGTGAGAACCGGCCCTGGGCTGCCAGCGCTCGCGCCAGCGGCGCCATTTTCATCAGGTTCGGGCGCGCGCCCACGATGCCGTCGACGAGGATAGTTGACATAGGTTGCCAGGCTGCACGAGTCACCGGGCGGCCCCGGCGGCCCCGGCCTGTTCGGGGCCGGAGGGGAGGACTCTCGGGACGGGGTGTTGGCAAGTCAAGGTGGATTGGCGGTTCATGGAAGGGCGTCCCCCCGGGGTCGGGCAGGCGCGTCGCTGGAGCCATGATAGATGTCATGGATGCGGATCAGGCCAAGGCAGTGTCCGCCGGCATCGGCCACGGGCAGCACCGAGATTTGCGAGGGCCGGTTCTCCATGAGGTGGAGGGCATCGCGGAGGCAGGCATCGGCGGCGACGGTGGTGGGTTTGGCGGTCATGATATCGCGGGCTTTGAGGGGTCGGATATCGTCATGGGTTTGGAGGGCGCGGCGCAGGTCGCCTTCGGTGATGAGGCCTTCGAGTTTTCCGTCATGGGTGACGACGCAGGCGGCGCCGAGAGGGTGGGAGGTCATGGCGAGGACGATTTGTTTCATGGGATCGTCGGATCGCACCCAGGCGACGGCGGCATCGCGGTGCATGACGTCGCGCACGGTCAGGAGCAGGTTGCGTCCAAGCTGGCCGGCGGGGTGGTATCGGGCGTAGTCGTCGAGGGTGAAGTTGCGGGCGCGGATGAGGGCGGAGGCGAGGGCATCGCCGAGAGCCATGGCGACAACGGCGCTGCTGGTGGGCGCGATATTGGCGGGGTCGGCTTCGCGGGCGACGGTGGCATCGAGCACGAGATCGACACGGGTGGCCATGGGGGATTTCACGTTGCCCAGGATCCCGATGAGGGGCGATTGGAACTGGCGAAGCAGGGGGATGAGCCGCAGGAGTTCGGCGGTGGCGCCGCTGTTGGAGACCAGCAGGGTCGGGTCGCCGGGGGCATAGACGCCGAGGTCGCCGTGCAGCGCGTCGGCCGGGTGCAGGAACACGGCGGGGGTGCCGGTGCTGCACAGGGTGGCGGCGATCTTCTGGCCGATCAGCCCCGACTTGCCGAGGCCGCTGACGACCACCTTGCCCGGGTTGAGGAGGATGATTTCAACGGCGCGAACCAGGCGGCGGTCGAGCCGGTCGGCTGCGGCCTGCAGGCATTCGGCTTCACACCGCATGGCAGCCTGCGCCACCGCCAGCCAATCCGCCTCGGTTTCCGGGGTTGTCTTGTTCATGGGGCGTCTTTCAATGCTTTCAACGCCTCAAGAGTGGGATGGAATGGGCCGGGGGCCAAGGATGAATCCGCGGGGCGTGCGGGGCGGCGTTCAGACCAGGTTGTCTTTGTACCAGCGCAAGGCGGTTTCAAGTCCCTGTTCGATGCGGTGGGTGGGCGCATAACCGAGAAATTCCCGGGCGCGCGAGATGTCGGCTTGCGAATGCCGGACGTCGCCGGGTCGGAAATCCTGGTAGGCGGGCTGATGCTGGTTGAGGTGGGGGCAATCGGGGGCGAGGAGGTTGCGCAGGAGGGTGTAGAGCTGGTTGAGGGTGGTGCGATTGTTCATGGCGACGTTGTAGGGTTGGTTGACGGCGCCGGGGGTGGGGGTGGTTGCGGCGAGGAGGTTGGCTTGGACGACGTTGGCCACGTAGCAGAAATCGCGGCTGGTTTCGCCGTCGCCGTGGATATGGACAGGCTGGTTTTGAATCATGGCGGCGATCCACTTGGGGATCACGGCGGCGTAGGGGCCTTCGGGGTCCTGGCGGGGGCCGAAGACATTGAAGTAGCGCAGGCCGATGCTTTCGAAACCGTAACAGCGCGCAAAAACCCCGGCGTAGATTTCGTCGATAAGCTTGGTCGCCGCGTAGGGGGACAGGGAGGCGCCGAGCTGGGATTCGATCTTGGGCAACGCCGGGTCATCGCCGTAGACGGAGCTGCTGGAGGCGTAGACGACCCGACGGACGCGCTGGTCGCGGGCGGCGGCGAACATGTGGACGGTGCCGTTGACATTGACCTCGGTGGTGGTGAGGGGGTCTTCCAGCGAGCGCGGCACGGAGCCCAGGGCGGCTTGGTGGAGCACATAATCCACGCCTTTGCACGCCTGCTGGCAGACGCCGCGCCGGCGGATATCGCCTTCGATCAAATGGAACCGTGCCCACTGCTGGGGGGTGACGGCGGCTTCGACCTGGTCGAGGTTTCGCTGGTGGCCGGTGGCGAAGTTGTCGAGGCCGGTGACGACCTGGTCAAGCTGGAGCAGGCGCTCGAGGAGGTTGGAGCCGATGAACCCGGCGACGCCGGTGACGAGCCACGTTCGTGGTGACGCGGTCAGGTCCTTTTGCAGCGTTTCGTAGGCAGTCATGAAAAGACAGGGTGCGCCGTTCCCGCCCCCCGGTCAATGGGGGCGGTGCTTTACGGCAGGAGCGACTCGAGAATCTTCTCGGCGGCGGCGCGGGGATTGGGGGCGGCGCAGATGGGGCGGCCGATGACGAGCGCGTTGGCGCCGGCGGTGAGGGCTTCGCGGGCGCTCATGGTGCGTTTCTGGTCGCCGGGGGCGTCTTCGGCGGCGCGAATACCCGGCGTGATCAGTTGCATGGTGGGAGGCAGGATGGCACGCAGCGCGCGCAGTTCGAGCGGTGAACACACCAGTCCCGGCAGTTGCGCGCTGGCTGCCAGGCCGGCCAGCCGCTCGACGTGGCGGCCGACGCCGGCGCCGAGCCCGAGTTCGGCCAGCGCCTGGTCGTCGAGGCTGGTCAAGACCGTCACGCCGAGCACCACCGGCGGCGTCGTGCCCAGGCGCGCAGCCGTCTCGCCCGCGGACGCCACGGCGGCCTGCATCATCTGGCGTCCGCCGCTGGTGTGGAGGGTCAGCATCTGCACGTCGAGGCGGGTGGCGGCGGCGACCGCCTTGGCGACGGTGGTGGGGATGTCGTGAAACTTCAAATCCAGAAACACGGACACACCGGCGTCACGCAGCCGCCGGACGATATCCGGTCCGGCGCTGGTGAACAGTTCGCTGCCGACCTTGACGGCGCCGACGACGGGCGCCAGTTGGGTCGCCAGGGAGAGGGCTTGTTCGGGGGAGGAGACGTCCAGGGCGACGATGAGGGGACTAGGCATGGGTAGATTGCGGGTTTGGGACTGGAGGGCGGGGATGGGTTGGGAAGGTCTTCCGTCTCTGGCGGGGGCGGGTGGCGGAGGCGGGTGGCGGCACGGCCCACGTGCCGCCAATCAGGGAGGCGAGCACGGGTCCGGCATGCTGCACGATCGCCTCGTGGGCATCGGTGGCCCCGCGCAGCGGCACGGCGATCGCGTCGGCATGCGCCCCGGGCCACAGTTCTCCGATCTGCCGCTCGCGCCCCAGCGCCCGGGCGCCGTTGGCGGTGGCCATGCGCAGGAGGATCGCGGGCGCAAGGCCGGGTTCGGACCGCGCGAGGGCGCGCATTTCGGCGAAGAGGTCGAGAGAAAGGGGAGCGGGGAGCGTCGGGAGTGTGGTGGCGAGGCTGTCGGTGCCGAGGCAAAGGTTGACGCCGTGCGCGGCCAGTGAGGCGAGGGGGAAGCGCCGATGCGCGAAGTAGGCATGGCTGCGCGGGCAATGGACGACGTTCACGTGGTGGCGGCCCAGGGTTGGGGCGTCGTCGGGTGCGAGGTAATTGGCGTGCACGGCGAGGAGGCGGCGGTTGAGGCAGCCGGCGCGGGCCAGGTGTTGCACGGGCGATCCGAGGCCGCAGTCGGACATGTCGCGCCGGGGTTCGAGCCATTCGCGGAGGGGACCGCGTCGTCGCATGAACATGTCGAATTCCTCGGCGGACTCGGCGACGTGGATGACGAGGCGCCAGCGGTGAACGCGGGCGGCGCGGTTGGCTTGGCGGAGCAGTTGAAGGGTGGTGCTGTAGGGGGCGTGGGGGGACAGGCCGACCCGGCCTTCGGCTCCGGGCCAGCCTGTGATTTCGTCGACCGTGGTGTGGAGGGTGCGGGTGGCTGGGGGGCCGGGCTGCAAGGCGATGAGTTCGCGGAAGGCCATCGCGCGGAGGGGGGTGCGGGACCAGGCGTGGGGGAGCAACGCCGGGAACGCGGTGACATCCGCGACGGTGGTGGTGCCGGAGCGGAGCAGCATCGCTGCGCCCTCGTCCCAGGAACGGCGGCAATCGTCGGGCGTCATGGATGTTTTAAGGGCGACGATGGCTTGGAGCCAGTCGACAAATTGCCGCGGGGGCGGGATTTTCCCGGCCAAGCCGGTGTATTCGAGATGGCAATGGGCATTGACCAAGCCAGGCAACACCACACTGTCCCCCAGATCCACCACCGTCCCCCGCACCTGCCGCGCCATGTCCGGCCACGAGCCCACGGCGCGCACGCGGCCACCCGCGACCGCAATCGCGCCGTTTTCGATGGGCGGACGGACGACGGGAAGAACGAATCGGGCGCGGATCAGGAGCGGCGGTGGCATGCGGTGAGATTCCCCGGCGCCGGCGTGTTTTGCCCCGCGAGGCGCGTCATGCGAGTTTTTTTCGCACCGGCGCAAAACTGCTTTGGGGGGTTGCTTGAGCGGGCCGCACGTCGGCACGTGGCCCCTGAGATGAAGCCCCCCGGGTTGTGACTCATGCACGCCTCGAACTGTCTGGGCCCGCGGCTCTCCAGAAACTCAAGGGTTAAGCGGCTCACAATCAACACTCCACGGTTGTGGCGTTCAACGCGTTCTTCCGGCCCAAGTTCAGGTCTTTCCGCATGTTCCATCCGAAAACCGCGCAGCGGTTTTCCCAGCGCCCATCTCCGCCGCGGCGGCGAGCGCTCGAACGACTTTCTGTCCCAACGAAGCCCCGCCGCCGCGGCGGAGATGGGCGCTCGCTAGAGGGTGGATTCCTGGCGTTTCCGTTTGGAGACGGCGGCCTGGCTTTGTTTGCGTGTGATGTATTTGCCCTGGCGCTTGCGGATCTGCTGTTCGATTCTCTTCGCCACGACGTCGATGGCCGCATAAAGGTCGCTTTGGTAATCTTCGGCAAAAAGGTCCGGGCCGGGAACGGCCAGGCGGATCGACACTTTGAACTGGCGTTCGGTGGGCTTGCAATTGTCGTGCTCCAGGCACACCCGCGCATCCATGGCGTAGCGGTCCAAGTGCTCCAGCTTGTCGATGCGGGAGACGATGTGATCCTCAATCGCCTTGGTGAGGGTCAGATTGTGCGCCGATAGAATCAGTTTCATGCGGTGCATGATGCCCGGCCTGCGAGCAAAAGCCAGCGAAACTCTTCCAGCCTTCCCGTCTTGCCGTCTTGTGTCTCGGACCTCCGAGTCGCACCCCGCCAATCCGCCGGTCCCGGACACGGTCCCGGACTTTCCTTGCAGTCCGGCCGGGGCTTCCATTTAATCGCCGCGTGCCAACCCGAGTCATCAGCATTGCCAACCAGAAAGGCGGTGTGGGCAAGACCACGACGGCGGTGAATCTCGCCGCCTGCCTGGCGGCGGTGGGGCAGCGGGTGCTGGTGTTCGATCTGGACCCCCAGGCCAACGCCACCAGCGGGCTCGGGTTGGAGAAGACGCCCGGCGCCAGCGCGTATCGGTGCCTGCTGGGCGAGGAGGCGCTGGCGGAGAAGATCCAGCGGACCGCCTACGCGCGGCTGGACCTCATCCCCAGCGAGGTGGACCTGTGCGGGGCGGATCTGGAGTTGGCGCGCCTGGAGCATCACTTGCAGCGGGCCCGGCAGTGTCTGCAACCGGTTTGCCAGAGCGGCCGATACGACGTGGTGGTGATCGATTGTCCGCCGTCGCTGGGGATTCTCACCTTGAACGCCTTTGCCGCGGCAGACGGCCTGATCGTGCCCCTCCAATGCGAGTACTACGCGCTGGAAGGCATCTCCATGATCCACAAACTCATGGCCCAACTGCGCAACTCCGGTGTCAGTCCCCACCTCGAGCTGACCGGCGTGCTGATGACCATGTTCGACGGGCGCACCCGGCTCTCGCATCAGGTCGTCAGCGAGGTGCGTGAACATTTCGGGGCGACGGTGTTCGAGACGGTGATTCCGCGGACGACGCGTCTGGCGGAGGCGCCCAGCCACGGCAAGCCGATCATTGACTACGACCGCTACAGCGCAGGCGCGGCCGCCTACGAAGTGCTCACGCAGGAGGTGATGAAACGGCTCGGGCTGGGCAGCCCGGACCCGGACGTTCACGGACGAACGACATCCCCGAGCGTGGTCGGCACCGGCACATGAGGGTGGAGGTCTGACCCAGGGACGGCTCTGTCGCGCGCGAGCCGCCTCGGGGACGATTCCGGAAAGCGCCTTGCTTGGGGACGCGGCTTGGCCTAGCGTGGGATTCGTTATGGATGAACACACTGTTCCGCCTTCACTGCCCCCTCCGTTGCCGCCGGGACTGCCGCCCCCGCTGCCTGCCGGGCCTGCGCCGTTGCCGCGGCGGGTGCGACGGGCCAACGGGTGGCGGATTGCGGTGGTGGTGCTGGGGGTGCTGCTGCTGCTGAGTCTGCTGGCGCATGTGGGCGTGATCATAAGTTCGATCTTCGAAAGGTTGGGGACGGTCTCGTATGGCGACCCGGTCCGGCTGCAGGAAACGGTGCTTGAGGCGAACCACTCCGCCCACAAAATCGCCGTGATCCCGATCGAGGGCTTGATTTTCAGCGGGAGCATGGACGGCAGCGGGTACGGATTGGTGCGACACGTTGAGGAGCAGCTGAAGATGGCGCGACGCGACGCGCGGGTGAAGGCGGTGATGTTGAGAATCAATTCGCCAGGGGGCGAAGTCCTCGCGTCGGACGAAATCAGCAAGGCGATTGCCCGGTTCCAGACGTTGTCCGGCAAGCCGGTGGTGGCGGCAATGGGCAGCGTGGCGGCATCGGGAGGTTATTATGTGGCGGCGCCGTGCCGATGGATTGTGGCGAACGAACTGACAATCACCGGCAGCATCGGGGTGATGATGCACAGCTACAATTACCGGGGCCTGCTCAACAAGGTGGGGGTGCGCCCGCTGGTTTTCAAGAGCGGGCGGTTCAAGGACATGCTCAGCGGCGACCGCGACCTGGAGCAGCTCAGCGCCGCCGAGCGGGACACGGTTCGGCTGGAGGAGCAGATGATCCAGCGTCTGATCGACCGCACCTTCGCCCGCTTCAAAACCGTCGTCGCCGAGGGCCGGCGCGCGTCCGCCAACCTCAACCGGAACAACCTCTCGGACAAGGGGCGTCCGCTGGCCGACAACTGGGAGGCGTTCGCCGAAGGCCAGGTGTGGTCCGGAGTCGAGGCGTATGAGCACGGGTTTGTCGATGAACTGGGCAACTGGCGCACTGCGGTGCAGCGGGCGCGCATCCTGGCGGGGATTGGGGACGCCAACCTGGTGCAATACCAGCAGCCGTTCGACCTGTCGAACCTGTTCCGGATTCTGGGTCGGGCCGAAGGGCCCAGCTTCAAAGTGGACATGGGCCTGGACATGCCCCGGCTGCAGCCGGGCCGGTTGTATTTTCTGGCTCCCACCTACGCGCACTGAAGCCGCCGAATTGAGTTGTCAACCGGACTCGCGGGAGCATACTGCCGTCCGCCCAACGTCCATGAGCCGCGACAACCTGTTGATGTTTGCCGACAGCGAACACGACGCCAATATGCTTTACGCCGTGCGCATGTTCCTGCCGGGGGCGTTGCCTTACCTGCGGATTCGCGGCCAGGGGCATGTGGTGGTGAACGATCTCGAGTGGAACCGCGCCCGCCGCGACGCCCGGCATTGCCGGGTGATGTCCCTGAGCCGGTGTTTGAAGGCGCTCGAGTCCAAAGGCGTGAAGCGGCCGACGCTGGCTGGCGTGGTCGGCTGCCAGCTCAAGGCGCGCCGCGTCCGGCAGGTGTTTGTTCCCGACAACTTCCCGCTCGCGCTGGCCCGCGCGCTTCGCCGGCTCGGCGTGACGCTCAAGCTGAAACCCGGCCCGTTTTTTCCCGAACGCGCCCTCAAGACGGCCGAGGAAGTGAAGAAGATCAGCGCGGCGCTGATGATGGCGGAGGTGGGCTTGGCGGAGGGCATTCAGGCGTTGAAGAACGCTCGCGTCGGGAAGGACCGGCGCCTGGTCTATCACAACGTTCCGCTCACCTCGGAGAAGCTGCGTTCGATCATCAACACCGCGATCCTGCAGGTCGGCGGGACCGCCATGCACACGATCGTCGCCGGCGGCCGCCAAGCCTGCGATCCCCACGAGGAAGGCCAGGGACCGCTGCGCGCCCATGAACCCGTTGTCATGGACGTCTTCCCCCGCTCGCAGCGCACCGGCTACTTCGGCGACATCTCCCGCACCGTCCTCAAGGGTCGCGCCTCGGAGCCCCTGCGCAAACTCTATCACACGGTCGAACGCGCCCAGGCACTGGCCTTCAACCAGTTGCGCGTCCGCCGGCCTGCCCGGGCGGTGCACCAGGCAGTTCAGGAGTTTTTCAAGCACGAAGGCTACGTGACCGGCCGCCACAACGGCCAGATGCAGGGTTTTTTCCATGGCACCGGCCACGGCATCGGGCTGGACCTGCACGAAGCGCCCAGCTTGAGTGGGCTCTCGACCGACCGCCTGGCCGCCGGCCACGTCGTCACGGTCGAGCCCGGCCTCTATTATCCCGGCCTCGGCGGCGTCCGGCTGGAAGACGTGGTGTGGATCACCCCGACAGGATGTCGCAACCTCACCCAGTTCGAGAAGGTGTTCGAGATCTGAGGCCGGGCCGGCGGCAACCCCGCGGGCTGTCGGATTGACGCGCGGGGCGGGCGGGGACGCGCGGTGTATCGCAATTGGGTATCGAACCAGGCGGCAAACTGCCGGACATCCAGCGGCATGCTCCACCAGCCGTGCTTCCCGCCGGGGCGCACCACGAGCGTCAGCGGCCGGCCCTCCCCCTGGGCCTTCGCGGCAAACCATTCGGATTGTTCCAGCGGCGTGAGTGTATCGGCGCCGCCGTGGTGAATCCGCACCGGCGGCAGGTTCGTCGTCACGTGGTAGATCGGCGAGCATTCGCGCCCGATGACAGCCCACACCGCCGGGTTGGTGCCTTGGGGGCCGAACGCCCCACGGTAATTCCGCGGAGGACCGCCGTCGCCCGCGTTCTCGGTGGAGCGGCCGAGGTTGAGCAGGTCGGTGACCGGGAAAAACACGGCGGCCGCCTGGACGGCGCTGGTTTCGCGATCCACGGGGTCGGCGGCGTCGGGCGGGCCGGGGCCGCCCCGGGTGGCGAGCATGAGGCTGAGGTGGCCGCCGGAACTGCCGCCGACCACGCCGAGGCGCTGCGGGTCGACGGCATAGTCCCGGGCGTGATGCCTCACGAAGCGCACCGCCCGGTGCATGTCGTCCACAATCTCCATCACCGACACTTTCGGCTGCGACAGATGATAAACGGCGAACAGGGTGTAGCCGCGGCGCAACAGAGGCGCCCCGATCCAAACCTGAAAGCTGCCGGGCTTCCCGGATTTCCAGCTGCCGCTCACCAGCACCAGCACCCCAACCCCGTTCGGCCGGGCCGGGGCGATCACGTCCAGCCCCAGCGGGCGCCCGGCGCGGCGGCCGTAGACGACGCCGTCGGTGCGCCGGACGGCCGGATGGAAATACGCCCACAGCACGGCAGCCAGCGCCAGCGTGCACAACGCGAGCCCTGCGCCGGCCCATCCTGCCGCGCGTCGCGCGCGTCGCCATGTCAAGCGTGTTCCCCGGGTCATCGGCGCCCGCGTTTGCGGTTCAGCTCCCGCTGCAGGAGCCCGAGCGAAAGGGTGTTGATCACGTCGGCGGCCCTCAGCCAGCCTTTCCGTGCCACCCCCGCGCCGAGGCGGAGGAAGCCCGCCTGGTCGTTGTGGTGCGCGTCGGGGTTGAGGACGCACTTGACGCCCCGGCGGGTGGCATGCGGCCAGAGGCGCCAGTCCAGGTCGAACCGGCGCGGATTGCAGTTCAGTTCAATCCAGGTGCCGGCGGCCCCGCAGGCGTCGATGACCGCGAGGGTGTTGACAGGGTAGGGTTCGCGCTCGAGCAGCAGCCGGCCGGTGAGGTGGCCCAGCATGTGCACGTAACGGTTCTCGGCGGCCTTGACCAGACGCCGGGTCATCTCCGCCTCGTTGCGGGAGAAGCCCTGGTGCAGGCTCGCCACCACCACGTCCAGCTCCGCCAGCAGTTCGTCCGGAAAGTCCAGCGCGCCCTCCGCCAGAATGTCCACCTCCGAGCCGCAGAGCAGGCGGAATGTGCGGCCTTCGTCGGCCCGCCTGCGGTTGATGTCGCGGATCGCCGCGATCTGCCGCCGCAGCCGGCCCGCGTCCAGACCGTGGGCCACAAAGGACGATTTCGAGTGGTCCGTGACGGCCCAGTATTCGAAGCCCAAATCCTCCATGTGGTCGGCGATCTCCTCCAACGTGTGCCGGCCGTCGCTCCAGTTCGAATGACCGTGCAGCGCCCCCCGCAAATCCGTCCACTCGAGCAGGCGCGGGATCGGGCCCAGTTCCGCGGCGGCAAACTCGTCCTGGGCCTCGCGCAGTTCGGGCGGAATCCAAGCCAACCCCAGGCGTTCGAAGATCTCCTCCTCCGTCCGACACCGCACACGCCGCGCCGGGTCGCGGGTCTCCTCGGCGCTCCGGAACAGGCCGTATTCGTTGAGGCGCAGGCCGCGGACGATGGCACGCTGGCGCATGACGATATTGTGTTCCTTGCTGCCGGTGAAGTAGGCCAGTGCAAAGGGATACTCGTCGTCGCGAACGACACGCAGGTCGGCCTGCAGGCCGCCGGCGAGCACGACGCTGGCCTTGGTGTCGCCCCGGGCGCTGACGCTCAGGACGCCCGGCTGGTCCGTGAACGAACCGATCACCGCAGCCGGCTTCCGGCTGGACGCCAGGAAATCGATGTCGCCGATCGTTTCCTTGAATCGGCGCACGCTGCCCGCAGTGCTGCAGCGGATCACGTCCGGATGCGCGCGCAGGCGCTCGAGAATGGGTTCGGCTGCGGCCAGCGCGTCGCTGAGCAGGTGGCGCGAGGCGTAGGCGCGCCGGAACGCGATGCCCTCGAGGATCTTCGCCTGGGTTTTCTCGCCGAAGCCGGCCAAGCCGGCCACCTTGCCGCTGCTGCAAGCATGCTCGAGCTGCTCGATCGTTTCCACCCCCAGCTTGTCGTTCAGGGCCTTGACTTTTTTGGGGCCCAATCCCGGGATGGCCAGCATCGCCACCAGCCCCGGCGGCACGGAGCCTTTCAGTTCCTCGTAATAACCCAGCCGGCCCGTCTGAACCAGTTCGGCAATCTTCTTCTCCAGGGCTTCGCCAATGCCTTGGACCTCGCCCAGCCTGCCCTCCGCCACCAGCGTCTCCAGCGGCTCCGTCAACACCTCCAGCGCCCGCGCGGCGTTGCCGTAGGCGCGCGTCTTGAATGGGTTCTCCCCCTTCAGTTCCAGCAGGGTCCCAATCTCGTTGAGCACCGCGGCCACTTGCGCTTTATCCATGCGCCCCAGGTTAATCCGGCCCCGCGCGCTGCAAAGGCCAAACTTGCCGGCCGCTGCCCGGGACCGCGTGCAGCCCCTTCGTCACCAGCAATGAGCCGCTTGAAGTTCAAAGGTGGAAGCTAAACTTGTTTTGTCCTCCTACCGCCAAAACTGAGCGACGCGGGTGGCCCGGCGTGTCCGCATTGGCAACTGACGCCTTGGTGACATTCAATTTGAGTCAATTCGCGGCCTCGTGTCTGATTGTAATTTAAATTGACAATCAGCCTAAGCCCCGCGACGCTGGGCTCGTGTTCGTTCCACGCCAAGCCTCGGATGCCTTGCGGCGGCTGGCGGCGGCTTTCCCGGTCGTCGCCGTCACCGGTCCCCGACAATCAGGCAAGACCACGCTGGTCCAGAAGTGTTTCGCCGGTGTCCCTTACGCTTCCCTTGAGGACCTGGACCAGCGCGAGTTTGCCACCCGGGACCCGCGTGGTTTCCTCGCGCAGTTCCCCGAGGGGGCGGTGCTTGACGAGGTGCAGCGGTGTCCGGGAATTCTGTCCTACCTGCAGGGCATTGTGGATCAGCAGCGGCGCATGGGAATGTTCATCCTGACCGGCTCGCAGCAGTTCGATCTGCTGGCTGGCATCACACAAAGCCTGGCGGGGCGGGTGGCGTTGCTCCCCCTGCTGCCGTTTTCCCTGGCGGAGCTGGAGGCTGCCGGATTGGCGAGCACGCGCTTGGAGGAGCAGTTGTTCACCGGCGCCTATCCGCCCATCCACGATCGCAAACTGGAACCGGGCGTGTGGTACGGCAATTACGTGAGCACCTACCTGGAACGGGATGTGCGGCGCATGGTCAACGTGCGCGATCTGTCGGGTTTCCAGCGGTTCGTGCGGATGTGCGCGGGGCGCACGGGCCAGTTGCTGAACCTATCCGCGCTGGCCAACGACTGCGGCATTACGCACAACACGGCCAAGGCGTGGCTTTCGGTGTTGGAAGCCAGCTACGTGGCGCATCTGCTGCCGCCCCATCACCGCAACTTCAACAAGCGCCTGGTCAAGACACCAAAGCTCTACTTTCTCGACGCCGGCCTGGCGGCATGGCTGTTGGGCATCAAGGACGCCGCAACGCTTCGTGTTCATGCTCAGCGCGGCGCGCTCTTTGAGACGTGGGTTGTCAGCGAGTTGTTGAAGGGCCGCTTTAATCGGGCGCAGCTGTCGAACCTCTATTTCTGGCGCGACCGGACCGGCAACGAGGTGGACGTGCTGATCGAAGACGGACCGAAGTTGCATCCGCTGGAAATCAAGTCGGGGGAAACCATCAACACGGATTTTTTCGGTGGTCTGCGTTCGTGGATGCAGGTCGCAGGCAAAGCCGCGGGTACCGCCCGACTCGTTTATGGCGGAAACCAATCCCAGACACGCCAGGGTATTCACGTACTGCCATGGCGAGGGCTTGCCAAGTTGGCTGCAGCGCTATGAGCCTTTGCCACGAGGGCTTCGACACCGGGGACATTCGCCAGGGCAACACGTTCGCCCTGAGTGACGGCGAACTGTGACACGGCCGGCCCCCCGGCCGGCCCGGTCACCGGGCCCACTCGAACGCGTATCCCTTGAGATATTCCGTTTCCGGGACGGACGGCAGGATGGGGTGGTCGGGGGACTGGGAGAACGTCGCGATGCGGCGCAGCACGCGGCGGGCGTCGAAGGCCGCCGCGAGGATCACGTCCTGGAACGTCGCCGCATCCACATGGTGCGAACAGCAGAACGTCGCCAGGATGCCGCCCGCCTTGAGCAGCTTGAGCGCGCGCAAGTGGATTTCCTTGTAGCCCCGCAGCGCGTCCGGCACGGAGGCGCGCGTGCGGGTGAACGACGGCGGATCCAGGATGATCAAATCGAAGCGGGGGAGGACTTTTTCGTGGGCCGGCGCGGCGGTGTGAGCTTTGAGCCAGTCGAACACGTTGGCGGCTTCGAACGAGCAGCGCTCCGCCAGGCCGTTGGCGGCCGCGTTGGCGCCCGCCGCGGCGACGGCTTCGGCGCTTTGGTCGACGCCATGAACGTGAGCGGCGCCCGCGTGCGCCGCGTGGAGCGCAAATCCGCCCAGGTAACTGAAGCAGTCCAGGACCTGCGCGCCGGGCAACAGAGGCACGAACGCCGCAACCCGGGCGTAATTGGTTTGCTGGTCCAGGTATAATCCCGTCTTCTGGCCTGTGAGCACGTTCGTGGCAAACTGCAGGCCGTTGAGCCTCGCCGCCACCGCGCCATCCCCCGAGCCCGCCAGCAGCCCGTTCGCGTCCGGCAGCCCCTCGAATTTACGGGACGCCAGCTCGTTGCGCTCGGCCACGAGGGTCGGGGCCAGGAGACGCTGCAGGGCGGCGAGGATCATCCCCTTCCGCTGGTCCATGCCCAGCGCCGACGTCTGAATCACCAGCGCGTTCTCGTATTTGTCGACCACCAGGCCGCTCAGAAAATCGCCTTCGGCATTGACGACGCGGAACGAAGTCGCGTGCGGCAGGTGGCGCTGCCGGTGAGCCAGCGCGGCCCGGAGACGCTCCTCGAAGAAGGCCTCGTTCACCTCCACCCGCTCCGGGGCGAGCAGGCGGACGGCGATTTTCGACCGGGAATTGTAGAAGCCCACGCCGAGCAGGCGCTGGCGATGGTCCTTGACCTGCACCAGGGCGCCATCGGCGGCGGGCGCGGTGAGGCGCAGGGCGGATCCCTTGTAAATCCACGGGTGGCCGGCGAGCACGCGGTCGGCTTCGCCGGGTCGCAACAGGAGGGTGGGGAGGGTCATGGCGGGAGGGGGTTTAGCGGAAGATGTTCCGCAGGATGGACTGCAAACCGCGGGACTGGTTGAGGTTGACGCTCGGGTCCTGAAAACGCTGGCGCGTCCGACCCAGATCGAACTGGAGCAGCAACGTCACGCTCTGCGCGCCGTAGCCGTGCGAGCGCAGGGCGTCGAACCCATAGCCATAAGCGGCCGCCACTTCCCAGGCGCCACTGGGCGAGCGGTAGCTCAAGCCGCCCCCGACCCCACGGTTCCATTCGCGCGGCTGCTCGAGCCCCCGCGCGTAATTCACGCAGGCCGCCATGCCCTGAACGTTTGCATGCCACCGGTGACGGCGATCGAGCGGAATGCCGTAGTTGAACCCCATCAGCGCAAAGGCCCGGGCGCTCAGTTCCTGGAAATAATAGCCCGGGAGCGACAGCGGGAACTCGGCATTGAGCGGCAGGTTGCCCCCCAGCCGATAGGCGCTGTAGCGGTCGACGGCCACGCTGCCGCCGCCGGTCATGGTCAGACACACCCGGTGGCCCACGTCGGGCACCGTGTAGGCCATCAGTGCCCGCCCCCACAGCAGATGCGACGCCGGCTCGATGGCGCGATCCCCGCCGTAGCCATAGCGCCCCGGCCGCGTCCGAAAAGTCCCTTCATACCACACGGACAGTTCCATGGCCATCTCCGGCATCATCAACGGCTCGCGCCCGCCCCACCGCAACCCGGAGCGCACACGGAACATCACTTGGTCGTCCGGAAGACGGAATGTCGAGTCCGTCCGATCGTCGGGGTTAAACATGGTCCCATGGATCGCCCCGCGGACCACCGCGAAGAGCGGGATCAGGTCGTTGGGATTGAAACAGTGATAGACGCTCAGGCCCAGTTCACCGCCGTGACCCTCAAACGACTCCCCGCGCCGATACCTCCCCCCGCGCACCTCGTTGTAGCTGTCCGCAAACCCGCCCCCCGCCAAGCCCACGCCCAGGTCCGTCTTGGACCCCAGCACCCCGCAAACGCCCAACTCCGAGTCCAAATACACGGGGGCCACCGCCAGGCGCAGCGTGAGGTTTGTGTGGACGCGGGTGAACGGTTTGTTCAGATAATAAAACGCGTAGGCGGCCAGCGGTCCCGTGCCTTCGAGGGGCAGGTTGTATCCCAGCTGGACCAGCTCGCGGCGTATGGGATCGACTTGAGCCTGAGCACCCGACAGGCCGGTCAGAACCGCGGCGACCACCAGAACTGTGCGCGGAATCCCGTTCCGGCGTCGGTGGGGCCAGCCAGGTGCTTCGCGCCACGAGTCGGAGGGGTCACGAGCAACGGAGCCGGGGGAGTGGCGAGGCGGCCTGGAGTGGGCGGCGACTCGCCCGGCAACCCCGTTTTCGGACGGGATTCCCGGCGGACGTACTGGGGCCGCAACAACGCGGCGGCATGGGATTCTCGACGTGCTCACCCCGGCGTCAAACCTGACCTGTTCGCCACAAGTTCTAAAACCGAAGGAAGCTACCTTGAAGCCGTCCGCCCGCGCAATTCCCGAATCTGGCCGGTGAACTTGGGGTGGGTGAAATTCCAGTTGCTTTCCGCCGCAGACACCGCTAAACCGTCTGGGAACACTGATTAACCTGAGCGAACACCACAACTTATGGCAACACCTGTTTTCCATCCCAGCATCGAAGGAGCCCAACACGGGGCGAAGAATCTGGCCGCGTTCCTGGTCTATGCGAAACAGTCCGGGGCGACCGGCGCGCAGCCGTCCAATTTCATGGTGGAAGGCAAGAGCGCCAAGGAGATCCGGGACACGTTTGCCGAGGCGGGCATGACGCTTGACGGCATCTCGGCGCATTGCCCGATGTGGGTGCACACCACGGCCTGGACGGGCAGCCCGACCATCCGGCCGTTCATTCCGCCCGACGTGGCGAAGAAGTCGCTGAAGGACATCGAGCAATGGGCGGAGGATTACGTGCTGCGGCTGCTGGACCTGTGCGCGGAGCTGGGGATCAAGATCGTGCCCATGTTTTGGGGCGTTGCTTTCGGGTGGGAAGTCGCCACGGGCTACCCGTGGGGCTTCTGGAAAGGCTCCGACTACGACCTCATTCAGGAAGGCGGGGAGCGCTTCGCCAAATTGACCGCCAAAATCCGCGCCAAGGCCAACGCCAACGGCCAATACCTCTGCCACGAAATCCACCCCGGCACCGGGGCCGTCTGCGCCGATGATTTCCTGCAACTGGTGAAGTTTTGCGACGGCGACAAATGTCTTGGCGTCAATGCCGATCCGTCCCATTGCTGGGAAGGCGAGTCCTGGGAAACCCGCTTCCGCAAGGTGGCCGACCGCGTGCACGCCTGCCACGTGAAGAATTACGTCATCCGGCGCAATGTGCCCCTGCGCAAGATGGAACCCAACTGGCCCGGGCGCGCCATGCAGTTCGTCGACATCCCGAGCGGCGACCTGAACATGCTGCGCTACGTCGAAATGCTGATCGACATTGGCTATCCAAAACGCTACTGCAGCATCATGGGCCGAAAAACCGCCCCCCTCATCGTCGAAGCCGAAAGCGCCTACCGCGATCTGGATGCCACCAGCGCCAATGGCATCCAATACGTTCGGGACCACCTCTGTTTCCCCGTCGCCGAAGGCTCGTTCGAAGACGGCATGGGCGCGTGAGGGCCTCCCCAGGCGCCTCCCGCGGCGCCTGACAACGCGGTTCCCGCGAAACGCCAGCCTCCTCGCGAGGTCGGAGGCTGACCGTTTTCGTTCCACCGCTCGTCATCCTCCATGGGACGCGGACACCTCCGAAGATCGGACGCGAATCGAGGCCATGAACCGGCGCGGGCCCGCTTCGCATCTCGTCATAGCACCATGGCGAGAAGGATCTCGCGGTTCCTGGGAAGGCGCGATCCCGCCTGCCAAGCGGCAGGCATCGCGCCCATCAACCCGGTAGGGCGAGACTCCGTCGAGCCCTGACTTCTTCCCTTGAGCGCACGCGTCGCGAAGGCAGGGACGCGTTCCACCGCGTCCCATTTGTCCGCCTTGGCGGCGGCGAGGGTTGGGAACTCGGGCGAAGGGAACCTTCGGGGCGGTCCGGGCCTGTCGGGGTCGAGGGGTTGGGCGGAAGCCCGTCCTGAAGGAGAAAGTCAGGGACGCGGTGGAACGCGTCCCTACCGCCACGCGGCGCGCTCCTTGACGCTTCACGGGCGGGGCAGTTGTTGCTGCAGGTAACGGGTCAACTGGCCGAACAGGTGGCGCCGGGTGTTGTTGCCTTCGGAGATGCCGTGGCGGCGGTTGGGGTAGGCGAGCATGTCAAACGGTTTGTTGTGCCGGACCAGTTCGTTGACGAGCGCTTCGCAGTTTTGGTAGTGGCAGTTGTCGTCGCCGGTCCCATAGACGAGCAGGAGGCGGCCTTTGAGCTGGTGGGCGAAGGTGATGGGGGATCCGTTGCGGTAGCCGGCGTCGTTTTCACCGGGCAATCCCATGTAGCGCTCCTGGTAAATGGTGTCGTAAAAGCGCAGGTCGCTGACGAACGCGATCGCCATCCCGGCGCGGTAGAGGTCCGGGTAACGGAAGATCGCGTTGAGCGTCATGCTGCCGCCGCCGCTCCATCCCCAGATCCCCACCCGGGCCGGGTCCACATAGGGCCGTTGCTCGAGGACCTTCCTCAGGGCGGCGGCCTGGTCGGCGGCGGCCAGAACGCCCACCTGCCGGTAGATGCACTTGCGCCACTGGCGTCCGCGGGGCGCGGCGGTGCCGCGGTTCTCGAAGCTCATCACGAGATAGCCCTGCTGGGCGAGAAACCGGTGCCACAGATGCGTGTCGCCACCCCAGCGATCCAGGACGGTCTGGCCGGCCGGCTCGCCATAGACGTGCAGGAGCAGCGGGTATTTCCGGGCCGGATCGAACTCCGGCGGTTTCAGACACCACGCGTCCAGCTCCACGCCCTCGCCGATGGCCACGCGGAACAGTTCGGCGGGGGTGGGTTTCAGCGCGTCGAGCGCCGCCTGCAGCTTGGCGTTGTCGGCCAGCAGCCGCACCGTGCGGTGTTCCGGCAGCCGGATCAAGGCGCTGACGGGGGGCTGGCCGAAGCGGGACCGGGTGTGGAAGGCCCAGCGCGCGTCGGGGGACAGGGAGTAGGCGTGGGTGCCAGGCCGGTCGGCGGGAGTGACGCGTTCGGGCGGGCCGCCGTGGCGGAGCGGCACGCGGTAGAGGTAACGCTGGGTGGAGTCGTCCGGCGACGCGATGATGTAGACCCAGCCCAGCGCCTCGTCGATCCCCGCCACACGCACCACGTCGTAGGCGCCGGGGGTCAGCAGGGTCTTTTCGCGGCCGCTTTTCGAGATTCGATAGAGCTGGCGCCAGCCGGCCTTCTCGCTGAGCCACAGGAAATGCGAGCCCGCGCCGAGCCAGTGCCAGTCCGCGTTGACGTCCACCCAGGCGTCATCGGCCTCCACATGGAGATCCCGCATCCTGCCGGAGCGGACACGGGCGCGGACGAGGCGGTTGCGATTCTGGAGGCGATTCAATTCCTGGAAGACGACGCTTGTGGAGTCGGGGGCCCATTCCATTTCGGGGATATAATGGTTGCGGGGGTCGGGGTTGGGGTGGAACCAGCGGGTGGGGCCGCCGGTGGCGGGAACGACGCCGACGCGGCAGGCGGCATTGGTCTGGCCCGCCTTGGGGTAGCGGAAGGAGGTGACCTGCGGGTAGAGGGAGGCGGTGGTGTTGAGGAGATGGTATTCGGGCACGTGGGACACGTCGAACTGCCAATAGGCGATCCGGGTGCTGTCGGGACTCCAGCGAAAGGCGCGGCGCAGGTAGAACTCCTCCTCGCAAACCCAGTCCGCCGTGCCGTTGATCACGGTGTCCGAGCCGTCGGCCGTCAGCGGGGTGATCCGAAGGTCGTCCAAGTCCTGCACGTAGAGATTGTGTCGCCACACATACGCCACCCGGCGGGCATCGGGCGAGAAGGTGGCGAACATGAGCGTTGCCGGCTCGGTCCGGCTGCCGAGCTGCCGGAGCCGTCCGCTGGCCAAGTCGAGCACCCAGTAGTCGCCGCGCGTGTTCTGGCGCCAGACGCGCCGGCTGTTGGTGAACAGCAACAGGCGCCGGTGGTTGTCCGACCACGCGTAGTCGTCCACGTTCAGCGGCTCCGTCGCACCGGGGGGAATCAGGCGGCTGGCCGGCACGAGGACGGTGCGGGCGCCCGTGGCGGGGTCATAGCGCACCAGGTCGCGCGCCTGCTTGAGGTTCGGCGACGGCTCGAGCCTGGTGTACCCGGAACCGTCCTTCAGCCACCGCCCCAGCCGATCGTCCCCGGTGTTGAATTCGTTGCCGGCGAAGATGCGGTCCAGGGTGAGAAGCGACGGGTCGGGGGGCGGTTCCGCGGCGGGGCAGAAGGAAGCGAGCAGACCAAGCCCCAGGACACCCGCGAAGAAGCCGCCGGGCGCTCTCGCCATGGCTGCCGCCATCCTCCGACCGCCCTGCTGCCGCGGGCACACACCATCGAATGCCATGAACCACATGGGCGCAGTCTAGCGCCATCGCCCGCCCAGGTGAAGTGCGGAGCGCAACCTTCGTGAACGGACGGAACGCTGTCCGGATGGACGGGAGCACCGGCCGGCGGACTCCTCAACACTTTCGGAGTGCGGCCGGAAAACTCTCCGGATCAAATCGGAATCGGTGTGTGCATGGCCGCGGAATACGCAGGATGTGACCGGGGATCGCAATGAGGGTCGGGTCCATTGTCCTGAGCTGAGCCCGATTCGTGCGATGACCTCGATTCGTCCTGGCTCTCATTGGCCGGGTCATTTGACAGTGCCCATGAGCCGTTTGACCCAGGGGACGCAGGCGAGGAGGGCGACGGTGGCGACGGCGACCCAGAGGGCTTGTTCGAGGAAGAACCGGGCAAGGGCGTGGCTGTCGGTGGAGGTGAAGTCGCCGGCGAGGACGCCGGCGAGCTTGTTGCCCATGGCGGCGGCGAGGAACCAGATGCCCATGACCAGTCCCAGCAGCCGCGCGGGGGCGAGCTTGGTCATGGTGCTCAGGCCCACGGGGCTGAGGCACAGTTCGCCCACGGTTTGGAGGAAGAACAGGCCGATGATCCACCAGGGGCTGACCCGGCCGGCGGCGGTGAGCGAGGCGGCGGGAACCATGAGCAGGAACGACAGGCCGAGAAACACCAGACCCAACGTGAACTTGACCGGGGCCGAAGGTTGCCGGTCCCCCAGCCGCACCCACAGCCACGCAAAACACGGCGCCAGCAGAATCACGAAAAGCGAATTCACCGACTGGAACCACGCGGAAGGAAACGGACTCCCGATCCGCACCGTCCACCCCAGCACCGTGACCGCCCCGTCGTTGGGCAGCGTCCGGTCCGTCAACTCGTCCGCAAACAGCGAAATGGTCGAGCCCGCCTGCTCGAAGATGGCCCAGAAGACCAGCGCCGCCAGGGAGAACACCAGGATCGCCGCAATGCGCTTGCGCTCACCGCCCGCATCCATGTCCGCAGACGCCGGCCGCCGGCCTTGGCCGGAGGACGAGACGGCGGGAGCCCGGGTGCGCGGGCCGATTCCGAACCACAGGATCAGGAGGAGGGGGACGGCGACATAGCCGTAGCGGAGCCAGGCGAACCTGGGATCGGTGTCCGAGAGGCGCACGATGCCGAACAGGGCGGCGGCGCCGAGCAGGACGAGGGCGAGCAGGGTCCAAGGCCGGCGGGCGGTCGGCGGAGGGGGGTGGCCCACGTGGGCCAGACGCCGGGCGGAGAGCAGGTAGACGATCAGGCCGAACATCATCCCGACGCCGGCGGCGGCGAAGCCCCAGTGCCAGCTGTGGAGCGGATTGAAGCCGGCGGCGGCGAGCATTTCCTTGCAGACGGTGCTTTGGGCGAGCCAGCCGGTGACGAGCGGTGCGGTGAACGCGCCGAGGTTGATGCCCATGTAGAACATTGAGAACCCGGCGTCGCGACGGGGGTCGCCTGGCGTGTAGAGGCTGCCGACCATGGTGCTGATGTTGGGTTTGAGGAGGCCGGTGCCGAGGGCGATGAGGACGAGGCCGAGGTAGAAGGTGGAGTGGGCGGGGATGGCGAGGGTGAAATGGCCCAGCATGATGACCACGCCTCCCCATAGCACCGAGAGGCGGGCGCCGAGGAAATTGTCGGCGATGAACCCGCCGGGGATGGAGAGCATGTAGACGCTCATGGTGTAGGTGCCGTAGATCAGGCTGGCGCGCGGGGTGTCGAATCCCAACCCGCCGCCGTCGGCGCCTTCGACCATGAACAGCACGAGCAGGGCGCGCATTCCATAATAGCTGAACCGCTCCCACATCTCGGTGAAGAACAGCGGGTAGAGCCCGCCCGGGTGGCCGCGGGGCCTGGAGGGGCGGCGGTTCATCGCGGCTGCTTGAGGCGTTCCCGCACCCCTTCGGGCATGTGTTTGACCGGCACCGGCCCGCAGTCCAAAACGGCTTCGTGGTAGCGGCCGAGCTGGAAGGCGTCACCCAGCTCGCGCTGGATTTGCTGGCGCAGGCGATAGTGGGCCATGCGCCCGACAAAGTAGGTGGACAACTGCGCCGAACTCTGCTTGGCGCGGATGATCTTCAACCGGGCTTCGCCCTCGGACTGGAAGGCGCCTTCGGTGAGCAGGGCCAGCGCGGCGTCATCGGTCATGCGGTTGCAGTGCATGTGATGGTCGAGGAGGGCATTGACGACCGCCCTCAGATAGAACTTGAGCTGGGTCAGCCGCAGCGCGAGATCGCCGTCACCGTACCCCTGGTCGAGGAGCATCTGCTCGGTATAGACGGCCCACCCCTCGACGTAGACTCCGGAGGCCAGCACCCGGCGGATCGGCGAGGGCTGGCGGTTGGCGTATTCGTATTGCACGTAATGGCCCGGGAAGGCCTCGTGGATCGTCAGAATGTGCAGCATGTGGCGGTTGTATTCCTCGAGATAACTCCGCACCCGCGCGGCGTCCCAATCCCGGGGCGGCGGGCTGACGGCAAAATAGCCGGTGGCGTGGGGGTCGAGCGGCGGCGGCGAATTCATGTAGGCGGTCGAATTGCCGCGCTGGAACTCGGGCATCTCGATGATCCGGCACCGGTCCGGTTCGGGCAGCCGCACGAGGTCGGCGGCGGCAATGAAGCGCTTGAGCTGCGCGACCGCCGCCCGGACATCGCGCACAAGATGTTCCGGCTTGCCATGGTCCCGGGCCACGTGGGCGAGCACCTGCCGGATGGTCGCCTGCCGGCCGGGCGCATCGTCGGGCGGCAGGGCGCGCCCCGGGAAACACCGGCTCCACAGTTGGCGCGCCACCACGAACATCTCGCGCACGACACGCTCGTATTCGGCCTGCGCATCGGCCAGCACCTGGTCGGCCGTCTGCCCCGCGTCCAGTGTCAGTTCCAGTTTGCGGGCGAACTTGTCCCGGCCCAGGCGCCATTCCCCGTTGGCGCGCGGGCGCAGGTCCTGTTCGAGATAGGCCTGGTAGTCCTCGAGGCACGCCACGGCTTGGCGCGCGGCCGCCTCGAGCGCGTCCCGCTGGCGGGTGTTGCCCGCCAGCAGGAAAAGGTCGGACTGGTAAAACCGGATGGCGCCGCGGTTCTGGCGAATGGCCGTGTCCAGGAGCACGCGGGGCGGGTTGCGGAGGCTGGCTTTGGCGGCGGCAACCACGCGGGGGAACTGGGCGATGCGGGCGAGGCAATTGGAGACATTGGCTTCGCGCGGCAGGGTGGACTGGGAGAGCAGCAGGTAGACGCTGTCGCTCAAGTAGGTGTTGTAGACGCGCGGATCCTCCTCGAAAGGCCGGGTGTTTTCAAACAGCCACAGTGTCCGACGCAACTCGTCCCGGAAAATCTCGAAATCGATCCGGCCCGGGCGCGACAGCGTCTCGTAGTTGACCTGGCGGGGCAGGGCCTCCAGGGTTTGGCGGACCAGCGTCAGCCAGGCCGTGCGGGCCTCGGGACGCAGGTCTTCCAGCGCGCCGTCGAACCGGTGGTCGCCGAGCTGGGTGGCCTCGGTGGGCCGCTGGCGGAACATCGCGTCGAGGTATTGATGAAAGAAGGCATTCAGGGCCGCATCCGCCGCCTGGGCGAAGACCGGGGTCGGGCCGGCGGCGGGCAGCCATGCTGCCATCGCCAGTGGAGCAAGCCGTGCAATTCTCATGGGGCGCGCGAATGATGCGGGCCCCGGGCGGCAGCGTCACGACTTTTCTTGCGGCGCGCGATCCGGGCTCGATGCGGGCCCACGTGGTCGAGAGCCTTGCCCATGAACCGCCCATGGGCAGGTAGGGCGACACTCCGTCGAGCCCATCCTTCCCCTCAGGCGCTGCGCCAACTCGAATCCGCCATTCCGGGGAGCCTAACCTGCATTTCTCACAGGGCGGTGAGAAATGCGGGCTAACCGCCTGCGCAGGTCTTGATGCGAGAAGAGAGGAAGGGGAATCAGGGCTCGACGGAGTCTCGCCCTACCGGGTTGATGGGCGCGAGACGTGGCGCCTATCCGGCCGGATCGCGCCTTTGCATGAACCGTGGCGGTTCAGGCGCCGATGAGTTTCCTGAGCGCCGTGCCGATGCGGTGGTTCCAATCCCGGACGAGGGCGTCGTTGCGGCCTTCGATGAGGAGGCGGGCTTTGGGTTCGGTGCCGGAATACCGCAGCAGCACGCGGCCGCCCTCGGGTTTGAGGCGGGCTTCGGCTTCGGCGACGAGGTGGAGGACTCCGTCGAGCTGTTCGAAGGGGATTTTCTCTTTGACCTTGATATTGGTGACGACCTGGGGGAACCGGGTCCAGGCGCCGACGAGTTGGGAGAGGGGCTTGCCGCGGGTGCGCATGATGCGCAGCATCTGGAGCGCGGCGACCAGGCCGTCGCCGGTGGTGCTGTGCTCGCCGAAGATGACGTGGCCGCTTTGTTCGCCGCCGAGGGTGTAGCCGTGGCGGAGCATTTCATCGATGACATGCTTGTCGCCGACCGGGGTGCGGGCGACCCTGCCGCCGGCGGCTTGGATGGCGGCGTCGACACCGGCATTGCTCATGACGGTGGCGACGACCGTCTGGCGGGCGAGGGCGCCCCGGGCGAGGAGGTCGAGGCCGGCCAGGACCAGGATGTCGTCGCCGTCGCTGAGGCGGCCGTGTTCGTCGCAGAGCAGCACGCGGTCGGCGTCGCCGTCGTGGGCGATGCCGAGATCGGCGCGCATTTCGCGGACCTTCTCGCACACGACCTGGGGATGCATTGCGCCGCAGTCGCGGTTGATGTTGGTGCCATCGGGGTGGTGGCCGTGGACGATGACTTCGGCGCCCAGTTCGCGCAGGACGCAGGGGGTGGACTTGTAGGCGGCCCCGTGGGCGCAATCGACGACGATGCGCAGCCCTTCGAGGGTCAAGCCGCGGGGGAAGCTGGACTTGGCGAACTCGATGTAGCGGCCGAGGGCGTCGTCGATGCGGACCGCCTTGCCGATCTCGCCCGCGGTGGGCCGAATGGCGTCGATGTCGCCGCTGAACACGAGTTCCTCGATGCGTTTCTCGACGGTGTCATCGAGCTTGTAGCCGTCGGCGCGGAAAAACTTGATGCCGTTGTCGTCGTAGGGATTGTGGGAGGCGGTGATGACAATGCCCGCATCGGCGCGGAGGCTGCGGGTGACATAGGCGACGCCGGGCGTCGGCAGGGGGCCGATGAAGAGGACGTCGACGCCCATGGACAGGATGCCGGAGGAGATGGCGTTCTCGAGCATGTAGCCCGAGAGCCGGGTGTCTTTGCCGAGAACAATCTTGTGTTTGCCGCGGCCGCGCGACTGGGTTTCGAGGTGTTTAAAGACGTGGGCGGCGGCGCGTCCCAGGCGCACCGCCGTTTCCACCGTGACCGGCTCGATGTTCGCGGTGCCCCGAACCCCGTCGGTTCCGAAGATTTTTCTGTTGGTGGGCATATCCCATTATGATGACGGCTCGGAGGGGGAGAGACTTGAGAGCGGATCAGTTGGCGGGGACGGGTTTGGGTTTCACGGTGACCTGCGGGGGGTTGACATAGAGCAGGCGCACCGCCGGCGGCAGCTTCACCTCCACATTCAGACGGTCCTCGGATGTCAATCCGAGCGGGACGCGGACGAACACGGCGATATTGGTGAGTTCGAGTTCGCGGAGGGTGTCGGGGCTGCCGGCGAGTTTGACCTGGACTTCGTCAGGGACGACGCTGAAGAGCCGTTCGACGGAGGGGGGGACGAGGGCGGCGACGGGGCAGGGCAGGTCGAGGGTGGCGTCTTCGCTGAACGGCGCGGTGGTGAGGCGGATTCTGCGATGGAGGCTGGACTCGATCGCGAACCACAGGAGGGAGGCCAGGATCAGCGACAGGATCTTGAGCGCGAAGTTGTTTTGGATCAGGTCCCGGATCACAAGGCGGAATCGGGTTTGGCGTCCGCCTTGGATTTCGCGACCAGGGCGGACTCGGGCTTGGGCACGTTGCCGGAAAGGGACCGTAGCCAGCTGGCGACGGTGTGGGAGGTGCGGGGCTGGACGAGGATGGAGCTGAGGAAGGCGCGGAGGGTTTCGAGGTTGACGCCGCGCACCAGCTCGCCCCGGTAGGCGTAGGAGATGGCCCCGTTTTCCTCGGAGACCACCACGACGATCGCGTCGGTTTCCTCGCTCAATCCCAGGGCCGCGCGATGGCGCGTGCCCAGGCTCCGGCCCATGTCCTGGCGGCGGGACAGCGGGAAGATGCAGGCGGCATGCGTGATCCGGTCGCCCTTGATCAGCACACCGCCGTCGTGGATCGCGTTGTTGGGGAAGAAAATGGTCTCCAGCATCTCCGGGGTGGCCACGCAATCAATCACAATGCCGGACTCGACAGCTTCCTGCAGGGGGTTGGTCTGTTCGATGGCGATGAGGGCGCCGATGCGCACATCGGCCAGGCGCTCGGCGGTTTGGATGATGACCTCGATGTTTTCGCGCTGCTCGTGGGTGGTTTGGTAGAAGGGCAGGCTGCCCAGCTGGGCCAGCAGCCGCCGCAATTCCGGCTGGAAAATCACCAGCACGGCCAGGGGGAAGAAGATGGTCGAAAACTTCTGGAGGATCTCGTTGAGCACCGGCAAGTCCAGCAGGATGCTCACCATGGCCAGACCCAGCAGCAACAGGACAAAACCGGTCATGACAGAAAACCCGCGCGTGCCCCGCACCAGTTTGAGCGAGTAGTAAAGGGCGACCGCGAGGATCAGGATCTCCACCACGGGACGCCATGTTGTACGCAGGATTTCGAGCATCACACCATAGGGCCGGCGCCACGCCGGCCGCGCGTCCGCAGCCGGGATGGGCGCGGGCGGTGCGGTGCGGCGCCGGCGTTCATCGGGACCGGAACGGGCCGCCGCGCACCCCAAGCCGATCGGCCGTGGCGGCGATGGCCTCCGCCAGCCGCAAGGCTTGGCGTGTGGCGGCAACGTCGTGGACGCGGACGATCTGGACGCCGGCCCACACCGCCCAGCAGGCGCATGCGAGCGATCCCGGCAGACGGCATGCGGGGTTTGTTTCGCCGGTCAGACTGCCAATGAACGATTTGCGCGACACTCCCAGCAGCAAGGGACGCTGCCACTTTGTAAACCGTCCCAACTGCGCAAGCAACTGCAAATTGTGCTCCGCCGTCTTTCCGAATCCGATCCCGACATCGAGCACGATCTGCTCCGGCGCCAGCCCGCTGGCCCGGATCCGGCGAAGACGCTCGTCGAAATACGCCGCCACTTCCGCCGCCACATCCCCATACGCCGGCGCCTCCTGCATCGTTCGCGGCGTGCCCCGCATGTGCATCAGCACATACCCGGCCCCCGCCTCGGCCGCGATTTCCCACATGGCGGGGTCCTCCCGGTTGGCGCCCACATCATTGATCACGCTGGCCCCGGCCGCCAGGGCGGCCCGGGCCACGGCCGGCTTGAGGGTGTCGATCGACACCGGCACCCGCACCCGGGCAACCACCTGTTCCAGCACCGGCAGCACCCGCCGCAGTTCCTCGGCGGCGCCGACCGGTTCCGCGCCGGGGCGGCTGGATTCGCCCCCGATGTCCACCAAGTCGGCCCCCTCGTCGACCAAGCGCAGCGCGTGCTCCACCGCCGCAGACGGCTCCAGAAACCGGCCCCCGTCCGAAAAGGAGTCCGGGGTGACGTTGACGATCCCCATCACCAGGGGGTTTCGGGGAAACGCAAATTCGAATGTGCGCGCGCGGAGGATCACGGGGTTACCTGGGCATCTCCAGCACCGCGCCGACCAGGCGCCGGGCGATGCCGGCGAGGATGACATCGGGCACGCCCATGCCCGGGTGGGCGGACTGGCTTAGCATGTGGCACTGGTCATTGATGTAATCGATCGCCACGAACTCGCCGCTGTCGACCTGGGCGAGTTCGGAGGAAAAGAAGGCCATGCCGGTCAGGGCGGCCATTTGGCGGACGATTTCCTCCAGGGGTTTGAGGCTGTAGGCGGCGGCCTGCTGGGGCGTGACGACCCGGTAGTGGTGGGTGCCGCAATCCCACCAGCAGCACCAAATGGTCCCAAACACGTAAAACACCCGGAAATACGCCGGCCCGTCGCCCAGTTGCCGCGGCTTCACCAGCCGCTGCAACAGGTAATCCCCCTGCGGCCAAGCCGCCCTCGACCGCTCCAGGTCGCGCTCGCTGGTGGCATCCAGAATCACGCCCCGCTGCCCATAGCCCAGCGCCGGCTTGATCACAAACGGCGTCCGCAACATCGCCCGGTCGGCGTCCGTCAGCACGTAGCGGCCCGCCTCGCACCCGGGCACAATCACCGTGTGCGGCACATGGATGCCGGCGCCGATCAGGCGGGGATGCAGCCGCGCCTTGTCGAAGGCCGCCAGCGCCACGTCGGGAGGGTCAATCACCCGGGTCTGTCGCGCCGCCGCCAGCCGGACCAGGCGATGATAGGGTTCCGAGGGCAGATGGTGCTCGCTATGGAGGTTCACCAGCACGCGCGGCCAAAGCTCGCCCCGTTGCAGGTAATGGTAAAACGCCTCCACCCAAAGGGGTTCCACCAGGAAAAAGTTCAACCGGCCCTCGGCGCAGTGCTGCTGCACACGGTGGATGAAAAAATCGTCCGCGTCCAGCTTGTGCGTCATGACCAGGTCGTAGATGCGCGACATGAGATGAACTATTCGGCGCTTCGAGCACGACTGTCAACGGCAGGCCATCGTCGAGGCCGCGCTCCGCTCCGGGCACGAGGCGCACGGTCCCGGGCCGGCTCGCGGGCGGCTCACCAGTTCTTCAACACCCGGTCCGTGCGGTTGGTGAAGTGCTGGAGATGGAACGGCATGAGGGTCTCCTCATCCTTCGTGCTGTCCAGCAGCTTTAGTGCGTCCTGCAACGTCATGCGCGCCACCGCGCCGCGCGCCGCCGCCGCATCCGGTTCCTCGGCGCCCTCCGGGTCGGGCTTTTCCGAGGCCTCCTTGGGCTGGGCCGGTTGCGGCTGTTCCTGGGCATCATCAGGCTGCGGCTTTTCTTCCCCCTGCTTCTGCTCCTGCTTTTGCTCCTGCTGCCCCTGTTGCTGATTGTCCTTTTGATCCTTTGGGTCCTGTTGGTCCTGTTGGTCCTGTTGGTCCTGTTGGTCCTTTTGATCCTTTTGATCCTTTTGATCCTTTTGATCCTTTTGATCCTTTTGATCCTTTTGATCCTGTTCCTGTTGCTGTTTGAGTTCCTCGAGTTTCTTCTTCACGAGTTCGAGGTTGAACTGGGCGTCCTGGTCTTTGGGGTTGAGTTTGAGGGCGTTTTCGTAGCTCAGGACGGCATCCTGCCAGGCGGTCTGTTTCCTGGCGGGGTCGGATTCGTCTTCGCCGAGACGGAACTGGGCATTGCCGGCATTGTAGTAGGTTTTTTGCTGGAAGGCGGCATCCGGCGAGGCGAGGGCGGAGCGGTAGTAATGGAGGGCTTTTTCGTAATTGCGGGCGCGGTAGGCGGCGGCGGCGGCGTTATCGTTGAGGCGTGGGTCAGCGGGGTTGTCCCCGAGGAGATCTTCATATTCGAGGAGGGCGGCGGCGTAATTGCCGGCTTGGAATTCCTTGCGGGCGGTGCGGGCCGAGGCGAAGGCGAGGCTTGGCAGGGCCAGGAGGAGGGCGAGGGCGACAGCGCGGCGCAGGTCGTCGTTGGTGCTGCCGGCGAGGGGGTCGTCGGGGCGGCGGGCGAGTTTGCGTTCGGGCAGGAACAGTTCGAGCAGCAGCAGCACGAGGCTTAGACCGAGGAAGCCCTGGTAGCGTTCATGCCAGCGCTGGACGCGGCGGGCGGCGTGTTCGGTTTTGGGGAGCGGTTCGAGGCCGCGTTCGTAGAGGAGGTCGATGGTATCGGCGCCGGCGAGGCGGCGGTAGAAGCCCTGGCCGGCGGCGGCGAGTTGTTCGAGGAGGGACTCATTGAGTCTGGATTTGACGACATTGCCTTGGCTGTCCTTGATGAAGTCGGTGCGGCCCTGGGGGTTGGTGATGCGGAGCAGTTCGCCGTTGGCGGTGCCGAGGCCGATGGTGAAGAGGCGCAGGCCTTGCTTGGCGGCGTCGCGGGCGGCTTCGAGCGCGTGGCCGTCGTGGTCTTCGCCGTCGGTGAAGAGGACGAGGACCCTGAGGTTGTCGTGGTTTTCCTCGAAGGCGCCGAGGGCGCAGCGGATGGCTTCGGCGAGGGCGGTGCCGCCCTCGGGGATGATATCGACGCTGAGGGCGTCGATGCTGAGCCGGAAGGGTTCGTCGTCGAGGGTGAGGGGGCATTGGAGGAAGGCGTTGCCGGCGAAGGCGACCAGACCCAGGCGGTCGTTTCGGGCCAGGCGTCGCAGGTCCATGGCGGCGAGTTTGGCGCGGGCGAGGCGGTTGGGGGGGATGTCTTCGGCGAGCATGCTGCGGGAGGTGTCGATGGCCACCACGATGTCGAGTCCGCGTTGGCGGGCCTCTTCCCAATCGTAGCCCCACTGGGGGCGGGCCAGGGCGAAGAGCACGAACGCCACGCTGGCGACGAGGAGGCCGAGGCGGAGTTTGCGGCGCCGGGCGGAGACGCCGACGGTGAGGGCGGCGAGGAGTCTGGATTGGACGAACTGGGCAATGAGGCGGCGGCGTTTGCGCCAGGACCACCAGAAGAAGGCGGTGAGGGCGGGGACGGCCAGGAGCAGGAACCAGAGGACGTCCGGGTGCTCGAAAGACCAGGGTCTGTCGGTGGGATCAAAGGGCATGGCCACGGGGGTTTGGGGCGTTGGGGTTTTTCATGGCAGCCTTCTCCAAAGGGTGTGGCTGAGGAGGATTTCGAGCAGCAGCAGAAACAGGCCGGGAACCACCGCCCAGGCGAACAACTCGTCGACGCGCACGTATTGCTTCATTTCCACCTCGGTCTTTTCGAGCTGGTCGATGTCGTCGTAGATCTTGCGGAGAGTGTCGGTGCTGTCGGCGCGGTAATACTTGCCGCCGGTGCGCCGGGCGATCTTCTGCAGAGTGTCTTCGTCGATGTCCACGGGCACCTGAACATAGACTTTCTGGCCGAACACATTGAGGCGGGGGACGGGCGCGGTGCCGCGGGTGCCGACGCCGATGGTATAGACTTTGACGTTGAGGGCTTCGGCGGCTTCGGCGGCGGTGGCGGGGGGGACGGCGCCGACATTGTTCTGGCCGTCGGTCATGAGGATGACGAGTTTGCTTTTGGCCTGGACATCGCGCAGGCGGTTGAGGGCTGCCATGAGGCCGGAGCCGATGGCGGTGCCGTCCTCGATGATGCGGAGCTTGAGGCGATCGAGGTTTTGGAGCAGGAAGGTGTGATCGAGGGTGATGGGGGAAGCGATGAAGGCTTGGCGGGCGAAGGCGACGATGCCGATGCGGTCGCCGGGGCGTTTTTCGATGAACTGGCGCAGGACGTGTTTGGCGATGTCGAGCCGGTTGACGCGCTGGCGGTCGAGGGTGAAATCCTCCGATTCCATGCTGGTGGACAGGTCGAGGGCGATGACAATGTCGATGCCGCTGGCTTTGACGGTGGTCTCGCTTTCGGCATGCTGGGGGCGGGCCAGGCCGACGATGAAGAGCGCGAGGGCCAGCCACCGCAGGGCGAGCAGGACGCGGCCGGTGGAGGTGCGCCGGACGCGGGACACGTCACGGACGAGCTGGACGGAGGAATAGAGGAAGGCGGGCTGCTGGCCGTGTTTGCCTTTGAGCCAGGCCAGAACCGGGAGGAGCAGGAGCAGAAGCAGAAAATAGGGGTGGGCGAAGGTCATCGAATCACAAGGAGGCGCCCGCCACGGCAACGGCGTCCCGGGCCGTGTCAAACTGCGTTTCGTCCACCAGCCGCAAGGCCGCGTCGTGCAGGCCGCGCAACCCGTCCTCGGTGGGCTCATGCCGGGCGAACTTGACGAGGTCGCAGCTCGACAGGAACTCGGCGAGGCTTTGTTTCTGGTCGGGGTAGAGGGAGGTGGCCGTGGTGAGTTCGTTGAGGAACTCCTCGGTGGTCCGTTCCGGCGCCCGGTAATTGAAGCGTTCCTCCAGATAGACGCGCAGAGCGTCCGAGACCGCGATGACGAAGGATTTGGGGTCCTGGATCAGGGACAAGGCGGCGGCGAGGCGTTGTTTGGCGCGGACGTGCGGGGGGATGGGAGGCGCCGTGGCGGCTTGGGCCCGCCGCTGCCGCCGGCGCCGCCGCACCCAGGCGGCGAGGGCCAGGAGCGCGAGCACCGCCAGGCCCCACGCCATCCAGACCCACGGATTGGGGATGTCGACCGGCGGCTTGATGTCGCGGATGTCGTTGGCGTCCGCCAGGGACGACGCCGGGGCGAGCGCGGGGACGGGGAGGTTGGTGACCGCCTTCATCGCGTGGCCTCATCCGCGTGCCCGGCGCTTTTCGCGGGTCTCGAAGAACCGTCCGAGCGCCGCGGCGTAGGGCTGGTCGGTGCGCAGTTGGATGGCATCGATGGCGGCGGATTGGAACAGGCGCTCGAGTTCCTTCTGGGCCTGCCCCTGTTTCCGCGCGAACGCCGCGCGCCTGGCCGGATCGCCGGTGTTGAGTTCCATGACCTCCCCGGTTTCGGCGTCTTTGAGCATGAGGCGCCCGAGGGCGGGCAGTTCGCGTTCGAAGCGGTCCGTGATCTGCACGGCCACGACGTCATGGCGGCGGTTGGCCTGGCGCAGCGCGACGAACGCGGCCTCGGCGAGATTCTGCGCGGGGGGGGCGCCGGCGCGGCGGTATCGGAGAAAGGGGGTGGCGGCGGAAGGCAGGAGGAAATCGGACAGGATGACGGCGATGGCATGATGGGTCATGACGCGGCTGAGGAATTCGAGCGCGCAGTTGAGGTCGGTGCCGCGGCGCCTGGGCTCGAAGAAGAGGACCTCGCGGATGACGCGCAGGACGTGGCGCCGGCCTTTGCGGGGCGGGATGTAGGTCTCGACCTGGTCGGTGAACAGGATCAGGCCCACCTTGTCGTTGTTGCGAATCGCCGAAAAGGCCAGCACGGACGCGATCTCGGCGGCGAGTTCGCGTTTGGACTGTGCGACCGACCCGAACAGGCCGGAGCCGCTGAGGTCGACGAGAAGCATCACCGTCAACTCCCGCTCCTCGACGAACTTCTTGACAAACGGATGATTCATGCGGGCGGTCACATTCCAGTCGATGGACCGGACCTCGTCGCCGGGCTGGTATTCGCGGACCTCCTCGAAGTTCATGCCCTGGCCCTTGAAGACGCTGTGATACTGGCCAGCAAGCGTCTCGCTCACGAGCCGGTTCGTGCGAATCTCGATCTGCCGGATCTTCTTAAGGATCTCGCGCGGGATCATGGCACCGGCAATTCGTCGAAGATCTTCTGAATCAGCGTCTCGCTGGTCTTCTCCTCGGCCTCGGCCTCGTAGGTGATGGCGACCCGGTGGCGGAGCACATCCATCCCGATGCTCTTGACGTCCTGGGGAGTCACGTAGCCGCGTCCGCGCAGGAACGCGAACGCTTTGGCGGCGAGGGTCAGGTTGATCGTGGCGCGGGGCGAGGCGCCCAGCTGGATGAGGCCCTGGAGCTGGATCTTGTACTGGGCCGGGTCGCGGGTGGCGCACACCAGGTCGACGATGTAATCCTTCACCTTGTCGTCGATGTAAATGTCGTTGATCACCTCGCGGGCCTTGAGAATTGCCTCCGGCTGCACCACGGGAGCCGCTGAGGGCAGATTCGAGGTGCGCGCCATCAGGTCGAGGATCTGCCGTTCCTCGTCGCGCGAGGGGTAGCCGATCTTGAGCTTCAACATGAACCGGTCCACCTGCGCTTCGGGAAGCGGGTAGGTGCCTTCCTGTTCGATGGGGTTTTGGGTGGCCAGCACCAGGAAGGGTTCCTCCAGCCTGAAGCTCTGCTCGCCGATGGTCACCTGCTTTTCCTGCATGGCCTCGAGCAGCGCGCTCTGCACTTTCGCCGGCGCGCGGTTGATTTCATCGGCCAGCACCAGGTGGGCGAAAATCGGGCCTTTGCGGGTGCTGAAGCCGCCGGACTGCGGATTGTAGATCTGGGTCCCGATCACATCGGCCGGCAGCATGTCGGGCGTGAACTGAAGCCGGGCGAACTTCACGTGGATGCACGCCGCCAGCGTCTTGACCGAGAGCGTCTTGGCCAAGCCGGGCACGCCTTCAAGCAGCACGTGGCCGTTGGCCAGCAGGCCGATCGCCAACCGCTCGACAAGGTAGTTCTGCCCCACCACCACACGCCCGATTTCCGTGAACAGCGGGCGCACAAACGCGCCGGCTTCCGCCACCGCTGCATTGATCGCAGTAATGCCTGTGCTCATCGGCCGTGAACTATAGGATGGCGGCGGAAAAAAACCAGAAAATGAGCGCCCGAACTGCGCCCTCCCCCCTCGACCGTTGAATCCCCGGATGCCCCCCCGGCAACTATTCAGAGGGTTGAACCGCAAACGGAATGAACGCGAATCCGGCCAAACGGCCCGGCGCCGTCCTTTCATGAGCGTTCATGAGCGCGGTTGACGTGAACAGTCACGCGCCCTGCTCCCCCCACCCCCCCCGCCCCAAGCTCCGGATGCGGCGTTTTGTGTTGTCGGTTCGTGCGTGGTCCGGGACAATGCCTCTGGAACCTATGCATGTCCTGTTGCTGATGGGCCTTCTGCCCAGCCTGGCTGCCGCCCACCCCCCCGCCTCGCTCCGCTCCGAAGACGGCGCCGCCATGGTGTTGGTGCCCGCAGGCGACTTTGTCATGGGCAGCATGAGCGGCCCGCCCGAGGAACGCCCGCCGCATCGGCGCACCCTGCCCGTCTTCCACATCGACCGCACCGAGGTCAGCGTCGCCCAATACGGCCGGTTCCTGGCCGCCACCGGCCACCCCGCGCCGCCCGGCTGGATCCACCCTTCCCCCAGCGCCCCATCGGCCAGCCTTCCCGTCACCAATATCCGCTGGACCGACGCGATGCACTATGCGATCTGGGCCGGCAAACGCCTCCCCACCGAGGCCGAGTGGGAAAAAGCCGCCCGCGGCGCCGACGGTCGGCGGTTTCCCTGGGGAGACACCGACGCGGCGGCGTTCCGGAACCGGGGCGGCGGGAAGCACTGTCCCGTGGACAATTATTCCGAAGGCGCGTCGCCGTGCGGCGGCCTCAACTTCAGCGGCAACGCGTGGGAGTGGACCGCCGACTGGTTTGAACCCTACCCCGCCTCTCCAGCCCGGACGCCTATGCCTGGCAGCTGCACCACGACGCGCGCGCCGCCCTGACCGTTGCCGACCCCGCGGCGAACAACTCCCCCACCTGCTCCCGCGCGCCGTGGGCTTCCTGCAACCGGGCGCCACCGAGGTCACCCTCAGGTTCGAAGCCGTCGGCGAAGGCTTCCACCGCGCCACCCTGTTTGATCCGGACGGCGTGCCCGTCGGCCGCGTGCAGCGGTTCGTCGATTTCGCAGACCCCGGACGATACGAGATGGAACTCAAAGTCCCTGTCCGCGGCCCTCTGCCGGGCTGGACCCTCGAACTGAACGCCGTGCGCGTCGTCAAGCTCGACGGGTTCGCGCCCTACTGGGCCGCCACCGCGGGAAACCTGTTCGACCCGGAACGCCTGGGCGCTCGCTAGTTGGAATTGTTCCAATTATTGACAGGAGACGGCCGCTTGCTAGCTTGACGCCTGTGAGGCCGGCAGGCAACACCCTTCGCGACCGGCCGTTCAACGAACGCCTGGCCAGCAGCGGATTGCGCGTCACGGCGCAACGGCAGCTCATTTACGACACGCTGCTGCGGAAGCGCGACCACCCCTCCGCGGAGGACCTGTTCATCCGGGCCAGGAAATGCAGGCCGGACATTTCGATGGCGACGGTGTACAACGGCCTGGACGCGCTGGTGCGGTGCGGCTTGGTGCGGCTGGTCACGCTCGACCGGGGTCCCACCCGCTATTGCACGAACATGCGCGAGCACGGGCATTTTTGCTGCGACGTTTGCGGGCGCGTGTATGATGTGGACTTGGTGCCGCAGGCCGCCCCGGCGGCGCTGCGGCTTCCGGCGGGCTGCCGCGCTCGGCGCGACGACATCGCGGTGCATGGCACCTGCCCGGAATGTGCGCGCCGGCGGCGGCGAGATTCGAGGGTTGGTTTTGCGGCAGGAACCTGCGAGCATGGGTGGGCGACATGAGTTCAGCGACTGAAACGATCGAAGGCTTTGTCAAACGCGACTACCAATACGGCTTCTACACGGACGTCGAAGTCGACTCGGCGCCCCCTGGCCTGAACGAGGACATCCTTCGGTTCATCTCGGCCAGGAAAGCGGAGCCGGACTGGCTGCTGGCGTGGCGGCTTCAGGCCTATCGCCACTGGCTGACGCTGAAGGAGCCCACCTGGCCCAAGGTGCACTATCCGCCGCTGAACTTTCAGGATATCATCTACTATTCCGCGCCGCGCCGCGCTGGAAGTGCGCCGAAGAGCCTCGACGAGGTCGATCCGAAACTGCTTGAAACCTATGAAAAGCTCGGCATCCCCCTGCGCGAGCGGGAGCGCCTGGCCGGCGTCGCCGTGGACGCCGTGTTCGACAGCGTCTCCGTCGGCACCACCTTCAAGGACAAACTGGCGGAGAAGGGAATCCTGTTCTGCTCGATGAGCGAGGCCGTGCGCGAGCACCCGGACCTCGTGCGTCGCCACCTCGGCAGCGTCGTTCCCCCCACCGACAACTTCTACGCCGCCCTCAACGCCGCCGTGTTCACGGACGGCTCGTTCTGTCATATTCCCAAGGGCGTCCGCTGCCCCATGGAACTCTCCACCTATTTCCGCATCAACGCCGCCAAGTCCGGCCAGTTCGAACGGACCCTTATCGTGGCCGAGGAGGACGCGTACGTGAGCTACCTTGAAGGCTGCACCGCGCCGATGCGCGACGAGAACCAGCTGCACGCGGCTGTCGTTGAGCTGATCGCGATGGACCGCGCCGAAATCAAGTATTCCACCGTTCAGAACTGGTACCCGGGGGACGAACAGGGGCGCGGGGGCATTTTCAATTTCGTGACGAAGCGCGGTCTGTGCAAGGGCCGGCAGTCGAAAATCTCCTGGACGCAGGTTGAAACGGGCAGCGCCATCACCTGGAAATACCCGAGCTGCGTGCTGCAGGGCGACCAGTCCGTGGGCGAGTTCCACTCGGTGGCTCTGACCAACCACCGCCAGCAGGCCGACACCGGCACCAAGATGATTCACATCGGCAAAAACACCCGCAGCACCATCGTTTCCAAGGGCATCTCCGCCGGCCACGGCCAGAACAGCTACCGCGGCCTGGTCAAGGTGCTCAAGAGCGCGTCCCATGCCCGCAATTTCTCGCAGTGCGACTCGCTGCTGATCGGCGACCAGTGCGGCGCGCACACGTTTCCGTACATCGAGGTCCGCAACGCCACCGGCCGGGTCGAGCACGAAGCCACGACCTCGAAGATCGGCGAGGACCAGATCTTCTACTGCAACCAGCGCGGCATTTCCACCCAGGACGCGGTGAACATGATCGTCAACGGCTTCTGCAGGGAAGTCTTCCGCGAACTCCCCATGGAATTCGCCGTCGAAGCCCAGAAACTGCTCGGCGTCAGCCTGGAAGGCAGCGTCGGATGAGCCCTCCCCGTGATGCCATGTCCTGAACCCCAACCCTGCCGCCGCCCCGCCGCTCCCCGGCGGGCGGCCCCCGCCCCTTATGGCCGAAGGATTTTTTGATACCGCCCAAATCTGCAAGAACGGGCACGTGGTCAACGACAGCATGAAGCGGCTGCCGGCTGCGAACGCGGCCTTTTGCGCCAAATGCGGCGAGCCGACGATTTCGGAGTGCGAATCCTGCCACGCGTCCATCCGGGGTTATTACCAGGTGCCAGGCGTGATCGGCTACGCGGAACGCAGCACGTCCGCGCCGGGTTTCTGCCATCAATGCGGCAAACCCTATCCCTGGACCGAACGGCGTCTGCAGGCCGCCCTGGAACTCGTGGGCGAGCTCGACGAACTGGCTCCGGAGGAGCGCGAGACTCTCCGGCGATCCCTGGGCGACCTCGCGCGCCAGGGGCCGGCCACCGACCTCGCGGCGGTGCGGTCCCGCAGAATCCTGAAGAAGCTCAGCAAGGAGGCGCACGACATGGCGCGCAGCGTGATTTTCGAACTGCTGAGCGAATCGGCGCGCAAGACGCTGTTTGGCAGCTGACCCTGCCGGCCCGGACGATCCCCGACCTTTTCCCCCAACCATGAATTCACCCATCCTTGAAATCCTCAACCTCAGCGCCGGCGTGGGCGACAAGCAGATTCTCAAAGGCATCGATCTCACCATCCGGCCCGGCGAAGTCCATGCCATCATGGGCCCCAACGGCAGCGGCAAAAGCACCCTCGCCGCCGTGCTCGCCGGACGCGACGGCTACACCGTCCAGGGCGGCCAGGTGCGCTACCTCGGCCGCGACCTGCTGGAGTTCGCCCCGGAGGAGCGTGCGCGCGAAGGCCTGTTTCTCGCTTTCCAGTACCCGGTCGAGATCCCGGGCGTCAACAGCACCTACTTCCTCAAGGCCGCCTGCAACGAACTCCGCAAACACAAGGGCCAGCCCGAACTCGACGCGATGGAATTCCTCGAGCTGGTCAAGGACAAGATGAAGCTGCTCCATCTTCCCGAGGACCTGCTCAAACGCCCTGTCAACGAGGGCTTCTCAGGCGGCGAAAAAAAGCGCAACGAGATCTTCCAAATGGCCGTCCTCGAGCCCCGCCTTGCGGTGCTCGACGAAACCGATTCCGGCCTTGACATCGACGCCCTCAAGGTTGTCGCCAACGGCGTCAACAAGCTCAAGCATGCCCAAAACGCCCAGCTCGTCATCACCCACTACCAGCGCCTCCTGAACTACATCGTCCCCGATTTCGTGCACGTCCTCAGGGACGGCCGCATCGTCAAGTCCGGCGGCAAGGAACTGGCGCTCGAGCTCGAGGAGAAAGGCTACGACTGGATCACCCGCCCCGAGCCGGCGGCCCTGTGAACAAGAATGTGACCCGCCGACCACGATGGCCGCCCACCCGACACCCGCTGTGAACGAACCCGGAGCCTACGTCGAGAAGTTTGACCGCTTTCAGAAGAGCGCGCACGACCCTTCCTGGCTGCACGCCGCCCGCCAGGCCGCCATGGGCCGCTTTGCCGCACGGGGTTTTCCGACCCTCCAGGACGAGGACTGGCGCTTCACCAGCCTCGCCCCGCTCGCCAAGCTCCCGTTCCGCCCCGTTCTCAAGGCCAACCTCGGCACCCTCGCGTCGGACACCCTGTCCACGCTGCCCTTCGCCGGCCTCCAGGGCAGCTGTCTGGTGTTTGTCGACGGCCATTTCGCCCCCACCCTCTCCACCATCGCCGCCTCCGGGGACGCCATCCGGATCGGCAGTTTGGCGCAGGTCCTCAACACGAGCCCCGCGCTCCTCGAACCCCGCCTCTCCCCGTCCGCCCCCGACGGCGAAACCCCCTTCGCCGCCCTCAACGCCGCCTTCTTCCAGGACGGCGCGTTCGTTCATCTCCCGCCTCAACACGTCCTGCCCGAGCCCGTCCACGCCGTGTTCATTTCCGCCGCCGCGTCGGCCGGCAGCACTGCGCACCCGCGGAACCTGATTCTCGCCGAAGCCGGCAGCCGGATGACGTTTGTGGAGACCCATGTGAGCCTGGCCGGTGCCGGCCACCTGACCAACGCGGTGACCGAGCTGGCTGTGGGCGACGGTGCGCAGGTCGAGCACGTGAAATTTCAGGACCAGGGCCGGCAGGCGTTCCACCTCGCCACGCTGCGGTCCACGCTCGGACGCGACAGCCGGCTGCGGGTGCATTCGATTGCCACCGGCGCCCGGCTCTCGCGCAACAACATTGATACCCGGCTGGCCGGCCCCGGTCTGGAGTGTCTTCTCAACGGCCTCTACCTGACCCGGGGCGAGCAGCTGGCCGACCACCACATGACCGTCGACCACGCCGAGCCCCGCGGTGCCAGCCACGAATATTTCAACGGCATCCTCGCCGACCGCTCCAAAGGCGTCTTCCACGGCCGCATCCTCGTCCGGCCCGGCGCCCAACAGACCGACGCCAAACAAACCAACAAGAACCTCCTCCTGTCCGACGAAGCCACCGTCAACACCAAACCGCAGCTTGAGATCTATGCCGACGATGTCCGCTGCACCCACGGCGCGACGGTCGGGCAGCTCAACGCGGAGAGCATTTTCTACTGCCGCGCGCGCGGCATTGGGCTCGAGACGGCGCGGCACATGTTGATTCACGCCTTTGCGGGCGAAATCATCGGGCGCATCCTGCACGCCGGCGTGCGAGAGGAACTGGACCGGCTCATTTGGCAGCGCCTCGAGCAGCATCCCCTGGTCGGACAACCGCATGCCCCTCACCCCTGACCGCCCGTCGCATGTTTGACGAACTCACCGATTTGTATCAGCAGGTCATTCTGGATCACAGCAGGGCGCCCCGCAATTTCCACGCGCTGCCCGGCGCCAACCGCACCGCCCAGGGCCACAACCCTCTCTGTGGCGACAACGTCACCCTCTACCTGCTCACGGACGGCGACCTCATCAGGGACCTCAGTTTCCAGGGCTCCGGCTGCGCCATCTCCAAAGCCTCCGCCTCCTTGCTCACCGAAACCCTCAAAGGCAGAACCATTCCCGAAGCCAGAACCCTCTTCGACCACGTCCGCGCCATGGTCACCACCGGCCTCACCCAGCCCAACCTCGGCAAACTCGCCGTCTTCGCCGGTGTCCATAAATTCCCCGCCCGCGTGAAGTGCGCCATCCTGCCCTGGCACGCCCTCATCGCGGCCCTGGACGGCCAGGTCCAGCCGGTCACCACCGAGAAGGACGACACCTGAACCGTGCCGCCGCGGGCCGCCTGGCCACCACCGCCGCCGCCTCCCAACCTGCCCATGCAATCCAACAGCCCCGTCATTCTCGCCCGCGATGTCGAAGCCACCCTCGTCCCCGCAGGCACCCCTGTGACGCTCCAAAAAGGCCAGTCGGCCCGCATCACGCAGTTCCGCGACGGCGCCTATACCGTCGCGGCCAATGAGCACCTGTTCCGCATCGACGGGCGCAACGCCGACGCCCTCGGGCTGGCGCCCGCGCCGGCCGCGCCGTCCGGAGACGTCCCGGCGACGGCCGAGGCCGTGCGCCAGGCGGCGTGGGCGGCGCTAAAGAAGGTGTTTGACCCCGAGATTCCGTTGAACATCGTCGACCTGGGTCTGGTCTACGACTGCCAGGTGGGCCCCGGCGCCGGCCCGGGCCGCTACAAGGTCCATGTCAAAATGACCCTCACCGCACCTGGCTGTCCCATGGGTCCCATGATCGCCCAGGACGCCCGCAACCGGCTCCTGGAGATTCCGGCCGTGGACGAAGCCGATGTGGACCTCGTGTGGGACCCGCCCTGGAGCCAAACCATGCTGAGCGAAGCCGCCAAACTGCAGTTGGGGTTGCTGTGACGCCGGCGCCGCCGCGTTTCCGGCCGGCCCTCCCCCCCCCCCATGGCCATCCCTTGAACCCGACCCCTCCCCCCCCCCCTGACTGGAACA
>JAFGQR010000135.1 GCA_016935555.1 Verrucomicrobiota bacterium | reverse complement strand
GGTGGGGATCCGGCGGGAGGGGTGGGGGTTGGGGTGGATGCGGGTGTGGTGGCAAGGGGCCGGGCGGCCGTGGGGGTGGGCTGGCGGGTCTTGGGCTGGGTGGGGGGCGGTGGAGGAGGTGTGGACACGGCCTCGCGCTGGGGCATGACCAGTTGGGCGAGTTCGGCCTGTTTATTCAGCCAGTTATTGAAGGCGTAGTTGAAGCGCGCCATGCGCAGATCGGCTACGAACTCCGGGAGCTCGGCCTTGAGTTTGGCATCCGTCACCGGCACGCGGTCGACGAGGCAGGCGATTTCGCCGCCGTCGACGGTGTAGAGGAACGGGGTGACGCGGCCTTTTTCGAGGTCGCGGGTGGAGCGTTTGAGGCGGTTGAGGTCGACGCGGGGGTTGAGGTTGGTGAGGGACTCGGTGCTGTCGGCGAAGGGGGGGATATCGAGGACCAGGACATGTTTCTCGGCGGCGAGTTCGGTGAAGGATTTTTTTTGGGCGAGGCCGTTGGTGAGAAAACGGTGGAAGTTGGTGCCTGCGGCCCGGGCGAGTTGGAACGCCATATCTCTCTTGCAGTCGGCGGCGACCTTGTCCTGGACCTTTTCGAAGGGCATTTTTTCGCTGGGGACATTGGTTTCGAGGGTGATCAGGAAGGCGGATCGCGGTCCGATGATGGGGGAGAAGTGGACGGCGTTGGTGGGGGCCAGTCTGAGGGCGGTGGTTTTGAACGCCGGCGGAAAATTGGTGTCGTCGAGGCCCTCGTCCATGCTGAAGAGCGGGGTGGTGTTCAGGGGGAGGTTCAGTTCGGCGGCGATCCTGACGAAGTTGGCGGCGTTGGTGGGGTCGGGCATTTCGTAGAGCCGGGTACCGAAGTCGCTGGCTTTTTTGCGTGCTTCGATGAGGCCGAGGCCCTCGCGGAAGGTCTGCTTGAGTTTGGCTTTGGCGTCGTTCTTTGCCATGACGACGCCGTTGCTGTCGGTGAACGCGTTGGTGCCCTGGCGCACATACTCCTCCTCGAGGATGGCGTCGAGGTTGGTGTTCTGGTTGAGTTGCCGGTCCGCTTCGGCCAGGTAATTGGTGGCGGGGAATTCGACGTACTTGACTTGGACGCGGGCCGGCATGGTGTAGGCGCCCGGCCATCTTGCGAAGTGGGCGCGAACCTGTTCCGGGGTTGGCTTGGCCTGGTCCATGAAGTTGGTGGCCCAAAACACCGCCAGTTTGACGACCGCCTCCTGGTGGTGCTGGCGGAAGAGGTCTTCGGCCTCCTTGGGGTTGATGAGGGTGGCCGAGGTGCCGGCGGTGATGGCCAGCTGGTGGATTTGCGCCTGGTGCTCGCCAAACCGTTCGACGTCCGCGAGGGTCATTCCTGCCGGGCGCAGCACCTCGTTCACAAACTCGGTGTAGGGCGGCAGCCCGAAGTGCCGCAACGCGGTGCGGGCGGCGGCTTCGCGGTCCACGTGGATTTCCATGTCCTTGGCCCGTTCCAGCAGGAGGACGCGGGACAGCGTCTGGCGTTCGAGGTATTCCCGGGTTTCCTCGTCGGTTTCCGGCCAGCGCCTGTTCTGGCTCCAATGAAACAAGAGGGTCTCCCTGTAGCTGTTGTCGAACTGTGCCCGGCTGATGGGTTTGCCAAACAGGTTCACCGGCTTGCTGGTCATCGGACTGAGGTAAACGTCGCTGCGCCGTGTCGTCGGGCTCATGCTGGTATCCGGAGCGAAATACCAGACAAAGCTGACGACCGTCGCCACAATGATGATCATCCACAGCCAGTTCTTGTGTTTCCGTATGGTCCCAATCATAACTCAAGCCTCAAATAGAGGCCGGACCCTACTCGCTCTCCTCAAGCCCGGTCAAACCGAAAAACATGGGCGTTCAGGGCGAATCGGGCCTTCTGAGGGATGCCTGGGGGGTGTTTGGAAAAGGGCTTTTCCACGGACCGGAGAGGTGACACACTGGCCGGGATCGAGACGAGAACCAGATAGCGCCTGTTGCCCGGGATGAAATCCCCCGACATTTGCCCCCACTGCGGCGCGGTGGTGCCCGAGGGTGCCACGGCCTGTCCCGTGTGCGGCTCCGACGCGCGGACGGGGTGGTCGGAGCGCGCCACGGCTCAACGGCTGGATCTGCCCGACGACGAGTTCGATTACGACGAGTTCATCCGCGACGAGTTCGGCGGGCCGCCCCACCCCCGGGCACGTCCGCGCGGCGTCCGGTGGTTCTGGTGGATTGTCGTCGTGCTGGTGGCCGCGGCGTTCCTTCTCACGGTGGTCGGTTAGAAGCGTCGGCAATCCAAACACAAGGCCCGCATCCCGTGCTTCGCCAACGTCCGAGACGTCGGGAGCTCTCCGCCGATGCGTCTTGTTTCGATTCGGGGAAGCGCTCGACACGGGCGCGGCTTCTTGGAACCATTCCGCCGTGAAACAGTCCATGGTCACGCTCGATATGGAGGGAGTTCTCACTCCCGAAATCTGGATTGCGGTCGCGGAGAGCACCGGCATCGCCGCGCTGCGGCGCACCACGCGGGACGAGCCGGATTACGACAAGCTCATGCGCGGGCGGCTGGAGTTGCTCGACCAGCACGGGCTGACGCTTTCCCGGATCCAGGAGGTCATTGGCACCCTGCACCCTCTGCCGGGGGCGCTGGAGTTTCTCGACGACCTGCGCAGGCTCGTGCCGGTGGTGATTCTCTCCGACACGTTCGAGCAGTTTGCCAGCCCCCTGTTGCGTCAGCTCCACTGGCCCACCCTGCTGTGCCATCGCCTCGTCGTGACAAACGACCGCATCGTCGGCTACCAGCTCCGTCTTCCTCATCAGAAGCGCGCCGCCGTCGCCGCCTTCAAAACCCTGAACTACCACGTCATCGCCGGCGGGGATTCGTACAACGACACCGCCATGCTGTGCGAAGCCGATGCGGGCCTTCTGTTCCGGGCTCCCGAGACGGTCCGGCGCGAGTTTCCCCAGTTCCAGGCCGTCGACACCTACCCGGACCTGCTCGCGCGGATCAAGGCCGCCATGCAGGCCGCATAAAGCCGCGCCTCACTAGTCTTCCGCCTTGGACTCGCGGGCCAGCAGGTCGGTCAGGGACTGGCGCACCTCCTTGCCCTCGTAGAGCGTCGCATACACCTCGTCGATGATCGGCGTGGCGACGCTGCGGGTGCGGGCCAGGCGGAAGGCGGAGCGCGTGGTGGGATGGCCTTCGGCGAGTTTATGTCCCGCGGCCATGATGGCGGCCAGGTTCTCCCCGCGGCCGAGACGCTCGCCCAGCTCCCGATTGCGGCTGAGCCGCGAAAAACAGGTCAGTGCCAGGTCGCCCAACCCGCTTAATCCGGAAAACGTTTCCGGCTGCGCGCCGCACGCCACGCCCAGGCGGCGCATCTCGGCAATGGCGCGCGTCACCAGGGCGGCCTTCGAGTTGTCTCCGAAACCGAGGCCGTCGCTGATGCCGGCGGCGATGGCCATGATATTTTTGAGGGCGCCGCCCAGTTCGACGCCGGTGGGGTCGGGGCTGGTGTAGACGCGGAAGGTGGGGCGATGGAAGAGTTCCTGGACTGCGTGCGCCACGGCGGCGTCCGTGCTGGCGGCGACGATGGCGGTGGGCATGCCGCGCGCCACCTCGAACGCAAAGGACGGTCCCGACAGCGCCGCGATGCGGCCGCGGGGCGCGTATTCGCGCAAGATGCGGCACATGGTTGCGCCGCTGTCGTGTTCGATGCCTTTGGTGACGCTGACGAGCAGCGCCGGGGGGTTGTCGAGGCGCGCCGCGACCTGGCGAAACGCCACCGACGGCAATGCGAAGACGATGGCCTCCTGCCCGGGGACCGCGCGGCCCCAGTCCGGTTCGATTGTCCAGTCCGCCGGCAGTTCGACACCGGGCAGGTAGCGCTCGTTGCGCCGCGTGCTTCGCAACCGATCGAGATGCGGGCCGTCCGCGTCCCAGAGTGTGATGTGATGTCTGTTCTGGTGCAGGACCAGGCCCAGCGCCGTCCCCCACGCGCCGGCGCCTGCGATGGCGAGATTCAAGAGGCGCCCTCCTTCTTGAGCCGGATGCGGTGTTCGGTGCCGTGGAGCAGGCGCCGGATGTTGGCGCGGTGTTTGTAGATGGCCAGCAGAGCCAGGCCGAGGGTGACGAGGATCATGGTGAGGCTTTCGCCGGTGATCCAACTGGCCAGGGGCAGCGCGGCCGAGGCGGCCACCGAGCCCAGCGACACGAAGCCGCTGACCACGAAGAGCAGGCCCCAGAGAGCCGCGATGATGATCAGCGCCCAGGGCACCAGCGCGGCGAGGACGCCGGCGGACGTGGCGATGCCCTTGCCGCCTCGGAACCGCAGCCAGCAGGTGTAATTGTGGCCGAGCACGGCGGCAATCCCGGCCAGGATCCGGCAGGTTTCCTCGTGCGGTGAGCCCGCGGGAAGATTGCGCAACACCAGGTCCACAAACCACGTGCACGCCGCAAACCCCTTCAGACCGTCCATCACCAGCACGAGAATGCCGGCGGGGACGCCCAGAATGCGAAAGACATTTGTCGCCCCGATGTTGCCGCTGCCCACGCTACGGATGTCGATTCCTTTGGCCTGCGCCACCAGATAACCCGTCGGAATCGACCCCAGCAGATACGCGCCCCCTATGATCACCAGATAACTCAACATGTCCACAGGATGACGGATTCGGGTCGGATCAAGGCCCGCAGCGACCAAGCCTCTCCGACGCGTCCGTCCGTTTGCCAACCGCGATCGTTTCGCAATGACTTCTCAAAGCCCCGCACTCTAGGCAGGGTCCCCTCGCCGCCGCAAGGCGATTTGTGTGCGCCCGGGCGGGAAGGGGGGAGGGCGCCGCTCATGGGGGAGGCGGCCGCACCAGGCGCAGGGAGGCGCGATCGAACCAGAAGCATGCATCGCCGCTGCGCGCCCGCGGCCCGGGGCTCATCCGCGCCTTGAACCGTGTGTGTCCGCGGCCCGCTGGGGGGCTTGTCGGAGGCGGCGAGGGACGGGCGGCGGTATTTTTGGACGACGGCCAACTCGTTGGCGGCGGGGCGTTTGCGTCTTTGGGAGGGGCTGTTCACGAGATTGCCGCAGACCCGCACGTGGCCGAGCCGCCGCATTGGGTGCGCGTCAAAGGACTTTTCAAAAGCGCAGGAAAACGTGTAACACCTGTTGCGCAGAAACATACTGCTCGAATCATGGTCACGGCCATTGACCAATCCGCACGCAGCCCGCAGGCAGGGCGTGGAGCCCCTTGCGCGCCGCGCGCACCATCCCGCCCCACGGGCGCCGTGTTCCGTCGTGCCCGCCTCGGGCTGGCGCTGGCGATCGGGCTGTTGCCGCCAGCGGCCGGCGCCGCATTCAAGCCCGGCGCGCTCGCCCAACTGGACGCGGCCATCACCGACGCCATTGCCGAAAAGAAAACCCCGGGCGCGGTGTTGTGGATCGAACACCAGGGACAGTCGTATCACCGGGCCTACGGCCGCCGCGCGCTCGAGCCCGCCCTCGAACCGATGACCGGGGACACGGTTTTCGACGTGGCGTCGCTGACCAAGGTGCTGGCGACCACCCCGGCGGTTCTCCGCCTGGTCGAACGCGGCCAGGTCCGGATCGACGACCCCCTGCGCCGCCATCTCCCCGAATTCGAAGGCGATGGCCGGGACGCCGTCACTGTCCGGCATCTTCTGACCCACACCTCCGGGCTGCTCACGGGAATCAGCGGCGTCCCCTTCAGCGGCTACACGGGTGCCATCGCCCGCGCGCTCCAGAAAAACCCGCGCGTGTCTCCCGGCAGCGAGTGCCGCTATTGCGACGCGAACTTCATTTTGCTTGGCGAACTCGTCCGGCGCCTCTCGGGACAGCCCCTCGACACCTTCGTCGCCGCCGAGTTTTACCGTCCCCTGGGCATGCGCGACACCGGGTTCCGGCCGCCTGCGGAACTGCGTCCCCGGATCGCCCCCACAACGCGCACCGCGGACGGTTTTCTGCGCGGGCGCGTGCACGACCCGACGACGCGCCGGATGGGAGGGGTCTCCGGCCACGCGGGCGTGTTTTCCACCGCGCCGGATCTTGCACGGTTCGCCCGCGCGCTGCTCGACGAGGGCGAGTTGGACGGCGCGCGCGTGCTGCGGCCCGAGAGCGTCCGGGCGATGACGCGGGTGCAGACGCCGGACAACCTGGTTGCGCGCCGGGGATTGGGATGGGACATTGACAGCGGCTACAGCCGCCCGCGCGGCAGGCGTTTCCCGCTTGGATCGTATGGGCACACGGGATTCACGGGGGTTTATCTTTGGATTGATCCGTTTTCGAGGACGTTTGTCGTGTTTCTGTCGAACCGGCTGCATCCGGACGGGCGGGGCAACGTGCATGAGTTGTATGGCCGGGTCAGCACCCTGGCGGCCCAGGCGGTGGACGGCTTCAATTTCGATCATGTCCCCGGCGCGTTGCCGTTCCGCACGAACTTCATCCAGTGGGACGCCCTCACGAATGTCCCCGGCGGCGCTTTGCGAACGCAGGGACGCGTTCCACCGCTCCCCGTTGTTCCCTCTTCGCGGCGTGGAGCGTCGTCGGCGGCTTTCGATGCCCCCGCTGAGCCGCCGCCGGCGCAACGATGAGCATGACCCCCGCCGCACACGAGGCCGGCTGGATTCTGGAAGTTCGGGGCTTGTCCAAGGCGTTTCCCGGCGTCCAGGCGCTGCGCGACGCGCAGCTCGCCGTGCGACGGGGCGAAATCCACGCCGTCCTGGGCGAGAACGGCGCCGGCAAGTCCACCCTCATGAACATCCTCATCGGCCTGCAAACCGCCGACGCCGGCCAGATCCGGTTCGGCGGGCGCCCCGTCCGGTTCCGTCATCCGCACGAGGCGCTGCGGAGCGGCCTGGCCATGATTCACCAGGAGCTGATGCCCTTCCCGGAACTGACGGTCGCGGAGAACATCCACATCGGGCACGAGCCGGCGTCGCGCTGGCTGGGCTGGGTCGACCGCAAGGCCATGAACCGGACGGCGGCCCGATTGCTCGAGCGGCTGGGCCTGCCGCTCGCACCCACACGACCCATGCGCGAATTGAGCGTCGCGGAAATGCAGACTGTCGAAATCGCCCGCGCGCTGGCGCACGAGGCGGCCCTGATCATCATGGACGAGCCGACGTCGGCGATTTCCGCGCGCGAGGCCGAGGCGCTATTTGGCATCATGGAGGATCTTCGGGCGCGCGGGGTGGCGATGCTATACATCTCCCACAAGCTCGACGAGGTGTTTCGCCTGGCGGACACGGTGACGGTGCTGCGCGACGGGCGGTGGGTGGGCACACGGCCGCGGCGCGGTTTGGATCGCGCGACGCTGGTGGCGTGGATGGTCGGTCGTGTGCTGGCCGCGCCGGACACGCCTGCGGCCCGGTCGCCGGGTCCGGTGGCGCTGGCGGTGCGGGGTCTGAGCCGGCGGGGTTGTTTCCGCGGGGTCAGCTTCGAGCTGCGCCGGTGCGAAGTGCTGGGGCTGGCCGGCCTGATGGGTGCCGGGCGCACGCCGCTGGGCCGCGCGCTGTTCGGGCTGGCGCCGGCCGATGCCGGCGAGATCCGGGTGCACGGCCGGCCGGCGCGCATCGGGTGTCCGCGGGATGCGCTGGCGCTGGGGATCGGCTGGGTGGGCGAGGACCGGCGCCGGGACGGGCTGGTGCCGACGATGTCGGTCGGGCACAATGTCACGCTGGCCAGTCTGCGGCGCTGCTGCACCGGTCCGTGGATTTGCCGGCGACGCGAACGCGCGCTGGCCGCCGAGAGCCTGCGCGGTGTGGGTGTGCGCGGGGCGCGGGCGGGACAGCGGGTGACGGGTCTGAGCGGGGGCAACCAGCAGAAGGTGGTGCTGGCGAAAACGCTCTTGAACGGGCCCGACATCCTGATCCTGGACGAACCCACGCGCGGCATCGATGTGGGCGCCAAAGCCGAACTTCACGCGCTGATTTCCGGGCTTGCCGGCGCGGGCAAGGCGGTGCTGCTGATTTCGTCCGAGCTGCCGGAGTTGCTCGCGCTGAGCGACCGGATTCTGGTGATGCGCGAGGGGGTGTTCACCGCCGAAGTCGACGCGCGTTCGGCGACGCAGGAGGAGATCCTGAGGTGGGCGATGGCCGGGGGGGCGGGTCCGGGGCTTGTCGGTGGCGGAGCGCGGCTTTGAGCCCGTTTCGAGCCGCGGAATGGGGCGGCTGGCTGAGAGGTTTGGCGGCGGCTGAGCCGTTCGGATCATGGAGCGGTTCCGCATGGCGCGGGACCGCGCTCCGTTCTGGGCGCAACCAGCCAGGTCGGGATGGGCTGGGGCCGAAGGCGGCCGCCAAAAAATCGTGGCCAGCGGGGCGGGGTGTGGCGGATAATGGGGGCGATGATGTCCGGGACACTGTGGTTCTCGCGGCTGGGCTGGCTGAGCCGCTACGGTCTGGTGCTGGCGCTGGCGGGGATCACCCTCGGCTTGGCGGCGGTGAACCCGAATTTTCTGGCGCCGCAGAATCTCTGGACGCTGCTGCGGCAGGTGTCGATCAACGGGATTTTGGCGGTGGGGGTGACCTATGTGTTGTTGACGGGCGGGGTGGATTTGTCGTTGGGGTCGATGGTGGCGCTGGCGGGGGTGGTGGCGGCGCACGGCGCGCATCCGGGCGGCTATCCGTGGGGGGTGCCGGTGTTGATGGGGGTGATGACGGGGGTGTTGGGAGGCGGGTTCAACGGGCTGGCGATCACGCGCGGGCGGGTGCCGCCGTTCATTGCGACGTTGGGGATGATGACGGCGGCGCGGGGGTTGGCGCTGGTATTGAGCGGGGGGCGGCCGGTGTCGAATCTGAGCCGCGAGTTCACCCGGCTGAGCAGTGCGGAGGTGCTGGGGATTCCGGTGCCGGTGGTGGTGCTGGGGGTGACGGCGTGGGGGTCGCACGTGGTGTTGCGGCATTTGCGATTGGGGCGGCACGTGTATGCGGTGGGGGGCAACGAGAACGCGGCGCGGGCCAGTGGGATTTCGGTGGAAGGGGTGAAGCTCTTCGCCTACGCCGTTTGCGGCGGGCTGGCGGGTCTGGCGGGGGTGGTGCAGGCGGCGCGGATCACGACCGGGCAGCCGAACACGGGGATCATGTATGAATTGGACGCGATTGCGGCGGCGGTGATTGGGGGGACGAGTCTGTCGGGGGGCGTGGGGGGGATTGGGGGCACGTTATTGGGGGTGCTGCTGCTGGGCGTGATCAGCTCGGGGCTGGACTGGCTGGGGGTGTCGTCGTATTACCAGCAGATCGTCAAGGGAGCCATCATCCTGGGGGCGGTGTGGCTGGACCGCCGGGGGGAGGGACGGGGCGAGAATCTCATTGAGCCGCCCGGGGGAAAGCCTTAGAGTGCGCCGCAGATGAAGAGCAATTCGCTGCTGGCGCTGCTGGTGGGAGCGCTGTGGGTGTGTGGTCTGATGACCCTGTGGGTTTCCACGCGCTACTTTTTTTCCGCCAAAGAGCTGCAAGAAGTTCAACTCCACATGGTGAGAATGACCCAGACGCGCAACGCGACGCAGGCCCTGGCGATGGAGGCGGTGAACTACAGCAAAGCTCATCCGGCCCTGGTGCCGGTGCTGCAGCAGTTCGAACTGGTTTTGCGCACCGCCCCCACGAATTCACCGCAGCCGGAGACCGCCCCGCCCGTCCAACCCTGACCTATGGATTCTCAAGACCCGCAAGGCGACCTCCTGCCGCCGGCGAACAGCACCCCGTCCGAAACAACGCCGGAGACGGCGCCGGGCACGGCGCCGGATGTCCCGGCGGACACACCGTCCGAAGTTGATCCCGAAGTCGAGGCCTTGTGGGCGCATGTTTACCGCCTGCAAACGGTCATGGCCGCCGCGCTGGTGGCGCTGGTTTTTCTGAGCCTGGGCATCATTCTCTTCATGGGCAAGCAAATGACCACCCTCCGCGCGCGCCTGGCCGTCGACCGGCAGACCGCCCAGCGCATGTACACCGATTTCCAATCCAACTTTGCCCCCAAAGTGCGCGGGTTCGTCCGATCCCTCGAAACCTTCGCCGCCACCAACCAGAACTTCACTCCCATCCTGGAAAAATACCGCTCTGTGCTCAGCCCCTATTTCGCCCCCGCCCAAGCCGCCCCCGCCCAGACCGGCTCGACCCAGGCCGCCCCCGCGCCTCCAAAGACACCAACACCCAGCCCGGCGGCGCCGGCCAGGCAGTAAATAGGCGGGGATCGCCCCCGGGCCCGGCTGGTTTGCGCTCGCCTTTTTGGGGCGCAGACGCACACTGGGCCAATGCAGCGTCACCCTTGCATCCTGCGTCCGGCTCATCGGCTGTTCCCAGGCCTCATGGTCTGCCTTCTCGCTGTCGTCCCGCTGGAGGCGTCCGAGCCGTTCGATTATTTCGTCAATTCCTGGAACGTGATTGCCCTGAAGGATTACACCGACGGCACGCGGGTGACTTCCGAGAACGAGCTGCAGCTGGCCGGGAAGAGCCGCTGCCGGTTGGTGTTCGGTCCGGGCCTGGCCCCGCTTGGCCGCCAGGCCGTCAAGACGCTGATGGACGGCTGGCTGCCCGTCATCCGGTTGGCGACCGAACAGGCCGGCGTGGTCTACGACGTCACGCTCTGGGCGACGCCGCTGCCGAGCGTGACGAACTGGCCTGCGGCGTTTGACTGGCCCACGGAGGGCGAGAATTTTCTGAACTGGGTGCGGATTTGCGCCACGAATCGCGGGTCGAGCCGGGCGGTGGCGCGGGCGCACATGGAGCAGGTGTCGCCTCAGCCCGTCACGCTGGCGCGCTGGAGCCAGGAGCTTGATCCGGGCGGGGGCGCCACCGGCTGTTTTCGGGTGCCGTTCCGGCGGCTGGCCGGCGACGGCGTGTTCGACGGCGAGGATGCGGCGTTGTGGTTGAAGCGGACGGCGGAGTATTGGCGCGGGGTGCTGGCGCAAGGCGCGCGGATCGAGGTGCCCTGTGCCAAGTCCACCGAGGCTCTCAAGGCCGCCCACGTCTGCCAGCTCATTGCCAGCGACCACGGCAGCCTTCATGCCGGCGAGGGGTTCTACGACGAGTTCTACATCCGGGATGGCGGCTACCAGATGCTCGAGCTCGAGGAAGCCGGCTTGTGGGAGCCTGCGCGCCAGGGGCTGGCCAGCTACCTCCGCGCCCAGCGGCCGGACGGGCGCTTTGAGAGCCAAAAGGACCAGCTCGACGCCAATGGCCAGGCGCTGTGGACCCTGTGGCAATATTGGAAAATCACCGGCAATCGCGACTGGCTTCGCTCCGCGTTCCCCCAGATGCGCCGCGCCGCCGAGTGGATCCGGAAAACCCGCCGCCAGGCGCCCTACGGCGCTCCGTGCCACGGCCTGCTGCCCGCTGCGCCCGCCGACGGCGAGTATCTTTGGGACGGCAAGCATCATATCGTGGGCTACGACTTCTGGAACCTGCGCGGTTTGCTGTGCGTTGCCGACGTCGCGCGGGCGCTGGGGGAAACCGCCGAGGCGCAGGCTTGGGATGCGGAGGCGAACGCGTATCGCCAGGCCATGGACGCCGCGTGGGGGCGGACGGGTTTGCGGCATTTCCCGCCGAGCTGGGAGAAGGCCGGCACGCATTGGGGCAACACCGAGACTCTCTGGCCCACGGAGCTGTTCGCCCCGGACGACCCGCGGGTTGACGCCACGATCGCCGAGTTGCGCCACCGTCACGGCGGCGGGTTCGCCGAAGGCACGCTGCGGTGGACCGGGCATCCGAATGTGATTCATCCCTACTTGTCCAGCTACACTACCATGGCGTCGCTGCTGCGGGGTGACCACGACGCATTCGTCGAGGATTACCACTGGTACCTGCTGCATTCGTCCGCCAGCCACGCGTTTCCCGAGGGCATTCATTTCAAACGGCGCCATGCCTGGAGCGACACCCTCCCGCACGTGCTCGGCGCGGCCAATTTCGCCTTTCTCCTCCGCCATGCGCTGCTCCACGAACGCGGCGACGAACTCCATCTCCTGCCTGGTGTGCCGGACGACTGGCTGGGCGAGGGCAGGGAAATCCACGTCGACCGCGCCCCCACGCATTTCGGCGTCCTGAGCCTTCACACGCGCGGCCGGCCGGGCGGGATCGAACTGCGTCTGGACGGCCCGGATCGGCACCGGCCCCACCGGGTGGTGGTGCATCTGCCGAAGTCGCGTCCTGCGCTGGACGCGCCCGGCGGGGTCGAAGTGATGGTGCGCAACGACCAGGGTCGGCCGTGGGACATGGCGCGCGTGGTGGAGGCGTATCGCGCGCTGCCGGTCCCGCAGGCGAAGCAGATTCGCGGGCTTGTAAGCTGGCCTTTGCCCCAGCCCGTCGACGCCGCCCGGTGCCAAATGCTGGACTTGGCGGCGTGGGCCAACACCGATCCGTTCCACGCACCGTTCGGCGTCGAGCGCCCCGGCAGATATCTGTTTGCCGGGCTGAGGACGGGAGTGCAAACCGTGGCGGGCGTGCCGTTCCGGATGGTGGATGCGGGGACGAATTCGGGCAGGGGACTGATCGTGCTGCACGGTGCCGGCGCGAGCGGGACTTTTCCGCGGGACGTCACGGTGCCCGTCGGCGCCCAGGGCCGGCGCCTTTTCCTGCTGGGCAATGTGCACGGATGGGCTCCGGACGACGAGGGCGCCGACGAGTGGGGTGCGCTCGCCGAATACGTCATTCACTATGCGGACGGCCAGACTCAGCGTGTGCCGCTGGTCAGCCATCGCACCACCGACGACTGGGCCAGCCCGCCCGACGCCACCGACGTGGTGGCCGGATGCCAGGGGGACCCGTGGCATCTGAACGTGTTGGGCGTCAGCCTCCGTCCGTGCCCGGTGGAGAAGATCCTCTTCCGCGATCTGGGCACGCCCGCCGCGCCCGTTCTCGTGGCGGTGACGCTCGAGCGGTGAGAGGGGACATTCGATGTTGAGCCCCGGCAGAAGCGATGGACAACTGGCGGGCTATTTCACCAGTGCCCACGTGAACCCGGACGGAACGTGGTCCGGGCGCGAGCCGGCCTTTCCGGCGCGGCAGCACGCCCAGTTCATTTTCACGTTTTTGAGGCATTGAGCAGCGGCGGCATGGCGCGTGGAAGGACTCAGCGGGAAGGCCATGACCGAGGGCAAAGCGCCAAAGGCGGGCATGCGAAGAAAAATGAAACTTCGGGCAGCATATGGTGGTTCTTTACGTCAAACGGAACGATGTGGAGACGACGATGAAAGCAGCAGGACAGATGGTATGGGAGGCACGGTGGCAGGAATGCGGGCTGCCTGAGAACCTGGGCGATTGGGTGGGCCAGGAGAGGTTGATCGACTTGACGCTCAACGCGGTGGACACCCTCGAGGAGGGGCGGCTGGATCATGCGTGCTCGGAACCCGTCATGCCGCCCCTGCCGGCTCGGGTGACTTTGATGCTGATGGTTTACTGCTACGCCGCGGGCGTTTACGGGTCCCATCAAATCGCAGATCGCCTGCAGCGGGATGCCGTGCTGCGGTATTTGACGATCGGAAGGAACCCCGGCGCCGAGCATTTGCGGCGGTTTCGAAACAGGAACCGGGAGTTGATTGCGGGCTGTCTGGGCCGGGTTTGCTGCGAGGCGGGGCGGCTGCGGCTGGTGGCGCCGTGGGCGGCCGCACGGGCGGGACGCGAGCCGTCCAGCCGTTTCGAGACGCTGGTGGAGTTGCATTGTCTGTGCGAGGCGCGCCAGCGGGTGACGCAGGCGGAGCAGGCCGATGAAGCGTGCTTCCTGAGTTTGGCAATCCGCGTCCCGCTCAGTCCCTGACCATGGGACCTCGTTGCGGTTGGCTCCGGGGAACAGGGTGTGTTGTCCGCAACTCAGAGGCGAGCGGCGCGGAGGCGGTTGAGGATGTGGGCATGGAAGTCGGCCATCAAGGGGGGTCGGCGGTTGAGCGGGTGCCATTCTTCTTCGCGGGCGAAGGGGTGGGAGAGGTCGAGCATGCGCTGCGCGGCGTAGTCGCAGATCATGGTCCAGTCGCACATCAAGTGTCGAGGCGCGCCGTGTTCGGCGCTGGTCCGTCCGAATCGTCGCACGCAGCTGCCGCGCAGCCCGGCGCGTCCGATGGCGGGAGGGTATTCCATGGCATGTTTGATGTTATCGACGCCGGGGAAGTGGTGATGGAGGACGCCGGCGCGGTCGAGTGAGGTGAGCAAGCCGTGGTCGCCGAGTTGGCCGAAGCGGATGTCGAGTTCGAACAGCTCGGCGCGCAGGCGGGGAAATTCGGAGAGCGATTGGCCGGTCAGTCCGAGTTGGTCCACGAGTTGGGCGACGACTGGGGAGGCGTCGGGGGGCAGGGGTGAGCGGCAGAGCGGCGGCCGGCCGGCGGAGGGGGGCCGCGGGGGGGGGGCGGCGGGCGTGTTGGCGGTGGGAGTCACGCCGCACCGGGTCAGTTCCAGGTTTTCGAGAACGCGGTTCCAGCGGGCGATGGCGTCCCAGGAGAAGCCGCGTTGGCGGATGAAGTGGGTGAAGATGTTGTATTTGATGGCCCAGTCGAGGCGGGTGGCGACGGCGTCGGGTCCATTGGACTCGATGGCGTCGAGGGTGGCGCGCCAGTGGCGGCAGACCTCGCGGGTCCACGGGGGGAGGAGGGGATGGTCCATGGACTGTTCGGCGCGGTGGAGGTAATGGCGTTGGATGTGGAGTGCGGTGATCATGCCGTGCGACGGGCTTTCGACGACGGCCTGGCAGGCGGGATCGGCGGCGAAGGTCTGCATTGCCCGCAGCGGGCGGCTGAGGCGCAGACCCCGGGCAGGCTGCAGGTCGGCTTCGACCATGGCGACGAGGACGGCGGTGGCGCCCATGCGGAGGAACAGGGCGAGGTCGGAGCCGAGGCTTTCCGAGCAGATCAGGTGGAGGCGGTGAAAGCCGTGGCTGCTGAGACTTTCGTCTTTGGTGTGCAGAATGCCGCGGGTGTGTGTGGAGTCGGCGGAAACCTCGGCCTGCAGGTGCGGCACGCGGGGCGAGAGCAGGAACCGGATGCCCGGGTAAAGCGTGTCAAATCCGCCGGCGCCGGTGTAGAGGATGCGGCTGACGAGGTGGGGGATCAATTCCGGGGCGAAGCGTTCGGGGGAGGCGGTGTGGAGGTAGGATTCATGGGAGCCCCAGGTCGTGCAGGAGCCGCTGTAGTCCACGTTGTGGCGAAAAAAACCCACGTCGCGGACAGGGGCGAGGCGCCGGGCCATGTCGTCGGCCAGCATCAGCAGCAGGCGTTCGCCGGCGCGCATGTAGCGGGCGACGTCCCAGGGATTGGGGCATTCGGGCGTGGTCATTTCGGGGTGGACGCCGCAGTCGACGTAGAAGCGGGCGCCGTTTGGGAGGAAGAGGCCGGCGCATGCGGCGGGGAGATGGGGCCAGCAGCGCTGGGCGGATTCCATGAGCCACAGGGCGGACTGGCCGGGCTCGATCCGGCGGCCGTTGCCGTCGAGGACGCGGAGGGCGTATTCGGTTTCGAGGCCGAGGAGGCGTTCGCTCATTGGCCGCCTTCCTGGCGCATGGCCGCGTTGAAGTCCTGGCTGTTGGCCGAGAGGGCGTGAGCGATGGCGGCGTCGGCCGCGGCGCGCAAGGCGGCGGCCTGTTGGCGCAGGGTGTCCAGGTTGCCGGCGGGGGAGCCGCCTGGGGGGGCATCGGCGGGGCGTGGTTCTTCGTGGCGGGGATGTTGTCGTTGGTTCATGGGATGGGAGGGTTAGTGGGGGTTGGGGTTTGAGTTGGGTTGCTCGGGGGGTTGCCAGGAGGCGGGGCAGGCGGTGGAGCTGAGGGCCCAGCCCTGGGCGGCCGTCCAAGTTGGGGAGGACAGGGGGCGGTCGCGTTCGGGCACGCCGAGGAGATCGAGCACGTTGTCGAGGCCGGAGCCGCCTTGGAAGGCGGCCTCGGTTTGGGGGCGGGTGAATTCGAGGGGGCTGGGGAGGCTGACGGTGCGGCGTTTGGACCAGCCGTCGGTGTCGCGGAGGCGGAAGGTGATGCTGTCCCAGTCGACGGAATCGACGGTGCCGGGTTCGGCGAGGCGCAGGAGGGCGGTGCGGGTCCAGGCGCGGGTGTTGTCTGGGGGTTCGCGGGTGAAGTGTTGGATGCGCTCTTCGGTGACGCCGGCGGGGTCGACGGCGCCGGACTGTTGGCAGGCCCAGAAGAGGCCGTCGTCGAGGCTGGCGTAGGAGAAATCGAGGTGTTTGAGTTCGGGGCTGGTCCAGTTCAATTCGGGCCGTTGCTGGAGGGCGCGTTGGAGGAGGGACAGTTTCAGCACCCAATCGAGGCGGGGGGTGAGCGCGGCGAGGTTGTGTGCGGCGAGTTTGTCGAGCGTGTCGCCCCACAGCGCCAGGATGTCGCGCGCGTCGGGCACGATGCCGTCGCAGCCGCCGCGCTCGACGAACCGGGTGGCATCGTCGAAGAAGCGGCGCTGGAGGTCGAGGGCGGTGACGTGCTGGCCGTTGAGGAGGCGGGCGCGGGTTTGGAGGTGCGGGTCGTGGCTCCAGCGCAGGGCGGTTTCGAGCGGGTCTTCGAGGATGCGGTCTGTGTGGATTTGGCCGGCTTCGATGAGGCTGAGGATGATTTGCATGACGCCGGTTTTGAGGACGATGGCGGCGGGGCAGAGGTTGGCGTCATAGAAGATGCAGTGCAGCCGGGCGAGGTCGGAGGCGGGGCCGGGGATGGCGGTGTAGTCGCCGCAGAGGGCTTCGTCGCGGCTGTTGACGAGGGGGCGGTGGTAGGTGGTTTGGCTGCCGGTGAGGCATTCGAAGAAGTCGGCGCGTTGGGACAGGACAAACGTGGCGCGTGGGGTGCCGTTGTCGGCGCCGACCTTGCCCTGGCCGGCGAAGACGATGCTGGAGACCTGGTAGGAGGCGAGGTAGAGCAGGTAGTGCATCCGGCGTTGGAAGAGATTGTTCCAACACGGCCGGGTGATGAGGACATTGAGGTGGCTGCCGTAGGAATGGCCATGGGCGTCGTTGTTGTTGACGACGGCGACGATCCTGAGGCCGTCGGGGAGGCGGGCGTTGGCGCTGCGCTGGGCGGTTCGGGCGATGCGCAGCATGGCGTGGAAGGCGGCGGCGTGGTCGCGCGCGCTGAGGGTTTCCGGCGGGCACAGTTCGAGGTGATCGAGGTCGATATAGACGCAGCCGCCGTTGGTGGTTTGGTATTTGCGTCCCCAGTCCTGGGGGTTGAACACGGCGAGGTTCGACGCGGTGGCGGTCCCGGACCGGGAAGCCCAGGCGGAGGCGAGCGGCAGGCCGTCGATCTCGCGCAGCAAGGCACGGGCGGCCGCGGCGCCGGTGCCGTTCGGCAGGTTCACGCCGAGCATGAGGTTGCCCAGTTCGACGTCGGCGCCAAGCAGTTTCGGGACACCGCCGCGGCGCGGGGCGTGGGGGGCGTGGGGGGCGTGCGGCGGGGGTTTGGGGTTGGGGGAGGGAGTCATGGGGTGGCGGGGTCAAACCGTTTCGAGGTTGAGGAAGCGGCGGGGGTTGGGGACGCGCCGGCGTTCGGGTTGGACGGCGACGACGTCGGTGTCCTGGGGCAGGTCGGCGAGATAGGCGTGGGCGTTGTGGCGCGTGAGCAGGGTTCGCAGGCGGTTCATGGCTTCGGCGATGGCTTCCTCCATGTCGGCCGTTTGAATGCCCGGCTCGCCGCCGCGCACATCGCGATCAAACGCCCGTCGCCGCGCGCTGCGGCAGACCTGCTCGAAGAACCGGCCGCTGACCAGTTCGCGGGCGAACACGGGGCGTTCGTTGCCGTCGCGGAACCGGAGGGTGCAGACGCGGTTATCGGCGTTGGGGGCGTAGAAGCGGGAGAGGGCGGTTTCGATGAGTTCCTCGCGGGTGTCGGAGGCGAGGGTGCCGTTGGGGGAGAAAGGGAGGGTGGCCGGCAGGTGGATGCGCAGGATGGCGCGGGCGGCGCGGAGGCCGGGTCGGTGGACTTGGATTTCGACGTCGGAGAGGCGTTCGAGGAGGGCGGGGTCGACGAGGTCCTTGCGGTTGGTGGCGGCGATGATGGCGATGTTGGTGCGGTCTTCGAAGCCGTTCAGTTCGGCGAGGAACGCCGCCAGGAACTTGTCGGAGTGCACATTGGCAAGGCCGCCCCGGGTCCGGCCGATCGATTCGATTTCGTCCAGAAAGACACATCCGACGGTGTCTTCGGACAGCTCTTTGAGCGCGGCGAAGGTGTCGCGGATGGCCTTCTGGGTCATGCCGACCCACGGGGATTCCCACGCGGCGGGTTTGACCACGCTGAAGCGGCATGTGCGGCCGGTGAGTCGGGAGGCTTCGCTGGCGGCGACGCGCGCCATGAGCGTCTTGCCGCAGCCCGGAGGCCCGACCATGAGGATGGAGTTGCGCCCGTTCAGGTGGTATTGGCGCGCCTTTTGCGGCGCCGCGAGGGTGGACGTGAGCGTCGAGATCAGCGTCTCGTAATTGGCCTCCTGGCCGCCGATTTGGTCGCGCGACATCGGCGGCACTTCCTCCATGAGAAACTCACGGCCGGGGGCGGCCGCAAGGATCTCGTAGGCGACCCACGAATTCCGGTCGAACCGGACGACGTCGCCGGTCTTGATCGCCGCCGCGCGCAAGGCCGCAGCCGGCTCCACCACGATTTCGTCGTCGCGCCATTTCAGCACCATCCGGCCGTTGTCGAGGCGCCGGTCGAACAGCGCGGTTTCGCCGCAGGGCGGCACGCCATCGGGGGAGGCGGCCATGACGACATTCAGCTCATTGCTGAGGAACACCTCGTCTCCGGTGCGCAACGTGTCCACATTGACGTCCTCGCCCAGGGCGACGATGCGACGCGTCGATCCGGTCTGGACGACGGCGCGGGTGCCGGCGGAGGTGGCGATTGGGTGGACGAACACGCCCGGGAACCAGGGGGTGCAGGTGAGTTTGTCGACCAAGGTTTGCATTTTGGCGAGGTTATGTTCGGCCGCGCGCAGGGACCGGCCCATCAGGCCCAGCCGTTCCAGCAGGGTCCGGTCGGCGAGCTGCGCATTTTCCGGGGATTGGGCGCGCAGCAGCTGCAGGCAGGCGAGCTTGTCCTGGATCGGGAGGCCTTCGGCGCCGGGGCCCAGGAGGGTGTCGAGGGAGATGGATTCGCTAGGAGCAGGTCGTTTCATGGGGAGGGTCTCCGATGATGGGGGTTGGGGCGGACAGGGCGGGCATCGCGGCGGACGGGACGGGGTCGAGCAGGTAGAACCCCCTCGGGCGAATGAGTCCGCGGTGCCAGCCGAACATGGCGACGTTCATGGCCGCGGGGCCGTTGGTGATGAGCAGGGCGACGCTGTGGGCTTTCCAGAACACGGTGCGGTGCAACGCGCAATCTTCGGAGGAAAAAAACGGCTGACCCAGCGGGCAGCGCGCCCGGGCTTCGGGGGAGCATTCCTTCGTGCACCAGAACCTGGCGGGGTGACTGTGGTGCCAGCCCACAAGGTGCTCGCGGCTGCGGCGCAGCGCGAGCGCGGCGTTGACGGCATCCCAGGTGGCGGCGGTCAGGGAGAGGCGGGTGGTTTCAGCGACGGCATGGAGGGCGGGCACTTGGGCGTTGACCTGGAGGAGGACGTCCTGGCCGCCGGGATCGGTGTTGGCATGCAAGTCGCCGAGCAGGATGGCGCCGGCCTCGTTGGGGCCGGCCTGCTCGGTGCGCTGGATCAGCTCGCAGACAACCCGTTGCGGCACGAACACCGGCAAATCGCCGGCGTCCAATTCGCCCATGACCGACGACCGCCGCCGCAGCGCCGACAGCGACGCCCGGCCGAGCGGCACCGACACCGGAATCTCCTCGAAGGCGGGATCGTCGCCGGGCCGCGCGTGCGCCGGGGTGCGGGAGGGGAAGGCGGCGACGGAAAAGTGGAACTGGTCGCCGGCGGCGAGTGTCTTTTGTTCGACGAGGGCATGGGAGATCTTCACGGCCAGGGAGCGAAAGTAGGTGAGGGGGATTTCGTCGGCGACGGGGGTGCAACCGTTGGCGGAGGCGACCACGCGCAATCCGCGCACGGCGGGACCGCTGGCGGAGGCGTGCCAGAGGGGCTGGATGGCGACGCGGGCGGAGGCCGACTTGTCGGGGTTGCGCCACGCGCGCAGGGCCTGCAGGCGGCCCCATTCGACGGCCGGGGTCCAATCGGTTTGCGCGGCGAAGGAGCCGAGCGGGGTGCCGTCGAGGCGCGAGAGGTCGAGGACGTAGCGATAATCGGAGCCATTCATGGGCGGGGGGAGGAGCCGGGGCGGGCCGGAAGGGGCGGCGGGCGCGCACGCCCGCCGCCTTGAGCGGCACGAAGGCCGCGGGCACGGTCACCCGGCATCCACGTCGGGCTGCAGGGTGATGGTGTCGTTGGGCAACAAGGCCTCGCCGACGACCTCGCTCGCATGCACATGCCGGCCTTCACGGTCCAGGCGCGCGTGGTACGTCAGCGGACGGCCGGAGGCGTCCTGGTCGGGCAGATCGAGCCGAGGCACCAAGTCCTCGACCAGATCCCGCATCCGGGACTCCATCCGCACCCGCCGGGCGCGCACGCGCTTCTGCCCCGTGACGTCCGTGGCTTGGACTTCGAGGTATAGCGGTTGGATCATATGGTCCTTTCCCTTTGTTGTCTCTCCGCGTCGCGAGGACCACCTCGGACCGAGAGAAATGCCTCCGCCGCGGCCGGCTCCGGCAGCAACTCCAGCGGGCCCGCGACCACGTCGCTGCCCACCGACAACGCGCACAGCGCATCGTCCGCCTCGCGCCCCGTCGGAAACTGGTCGAACACGGCTTCGAGCTGGACCGACCAGCCCTTGTCGACCGGCAGCAGCACCAAACGCGCGAGCCGGACCAAGCCGTTGGCCAGCAGCAGGCAGCGGCCGACGGCTTCGCGGCCGACCGGCGACAACGTTTCCAGGACAGCCAGCTCGTTCGAGAAATGCACCTGGAGCCCGTCCGTGTTGACGGTGGCGGTCTGGCCGCGCCGACGCGTCTCAAGCGGCACCGCGCACCGATTCGGCCCTTGCGGCGCAAACGGCCACTCCGTTTCCGCGCCCAGCGCGATGAGCGCGTCGCACCCGGCGCCCGTCTCCGCCGGGTCCGATCCCGGCGCGCCGGCTGCCGTCGGCGTCCCGGCTGGCGGGCATACAGGCTTTTCGACCGGCGCATGCGTCTCGGCGGATGGCGTGACGGGCCCGGCCCGGTAGATCTCCAAACCGCGTGCGAAGCCGCGTCGCAAATTGGCCAGACGCGGGCCCCAGTCCGGCGAACCGCCGATGGGCAGTTCGGCTTGGAGCGCGAGGCGGCCTGCGGGATCGGCGCCGAACTTCACGAGGCTGGGCAGCGCGGCATGGGCCTGCAGCAGGTCCCACGGGTCCGGGGGTGCTGGGGTGGCATGGGCCGTTGAGGCGGAGGGGGCGGATCTGCGGGATGCCGCTGAGCCGGCGCGGCGGGCGGCACTCGGGGCGCGGCGCGGGATGAGCGGGGCCGGGGCGAGGGCCGGGCCGAGATCCGCCTTGCAGCAAAGCAGACCGCCCAGGAGCGCCGCCTTGATCGGGGGTGCGGCGGGAATATCCGAGGCGAGCGTCCAGCGCAGCAGGCCTTCGGGGCAGGCGCGGGCATCGGGACGGCTCAAGGCGGCGGCGAGATGGGCGACGGCGGCGGCGTGGATGGGGTTGGTGATGCTCATGAGTTGACTTTGGGGCTTGGCGTCACGGCGCGGCGGACGCGTTTAAGCGGGCGCAAGTCAATGGGGAACATGCTCTTGTGGCTGCGGGCCCAGGCGCAGGCTACTCTGTTCAACGCGTCGTTCTCGCGCGGATTCCATTTGACGTATACGATGATCTCGAAGAGTTGGTAGAGCAGGTCGACCAGTGAAGTGCCGGGCTCGAGGTGTCCGGGGCAAACGTAAGTGCCTAGCACATTGGGGTGCCACGCGTTGTGAGGACCGAGCCACGTGAGCACTTCGGGAACCGCCGCGCGGCGGAGGTAGTCGGGAGGAAACCAGATGCCCACACCGAATTGGGTTGCTTCGAGGACCTGACCGTTCGCGCGCCGCACCAAGCCGCGGCAGTGGAACTCGGCGAGGTAGTGCTGGCCCGGTGCGGGATCCAACGGATGCAGAACGAGAAGGTCGCTTTCGCGGGCCAGGGCCATGCCCTGCTCGCGTTGACGCTCCAAAAAGCCTTCGAATACCTTGTCGGTCATGGCATGGGTTCTCCGTTGCGCAGTTCGTAATGCCAGGCCCTCGCGCCGCGCCGGATCGTGATCACATCGCCGGCGACCAGCCCGAGCGAGGCCAGGGAACGCCGCCGGGCCGCCGGGCCCAACGCGGCGGCCTCGAGCCGGTCCGTCAAATCGAACCCCACCGGCCGCATCACACCCCCGCACCGCCGACAGGCGAGGTGCGGCGGCTGCAGGCGGTCCTTCAGCCGCAGCACCGGCCGGGATGCGCCGCACGCACAGGCAAGACGCCGCGCAAACCACTTCCCGGGCACACTCAACGCCACCCCGTTCTCGGCACCTGGTGGGCGACGCCCCCGCCGCAAGACGTCGCCCACCGTGGTTCCCCGCAGCCCGCCATTCAGGGGCCGCACCCGAAAAATCTCATGGTCAAAACGGCAGTCGCGCCGCGCGCGGACTCGGGAGACGAGCAGGCGATGCGACGTGCAATCGAGCAGCACTTCGCGCCCAGCCAGGGCCGGGTCCGGTCCCTGCGTCATGAGGCGGCTCAACTCCGCCGCCTCGAGGGCAGCGGCCATGGCGCCCAGGTACGCCGGCGACTGGCTCGAGGGCGGAGCGTCCGCTGGCGCACACGGGAAAACCGTCTCCGACGCATAATCCGCCTCGCCAAGCTGGCACTCGTAACAGGGCCCGGCCCCTGGGATGAACACCGTCACACGCGCCAGCCCGAGGTTCGAGACGCCGCCGTCCAGCCACGGCACGCCGGCGCGGAACGCAGCCTCGTTCACCGCGCACCGGGCCCGCTTCGAGTCCAGGGCAGCGAGAACGACGTCGACCGACCGGAACAGGCCAAGCGGGACCGACTCGACTTGAGCGTGAATGGCGTCCACGCGCAGGCCGGGAATCCAGCGGCGAATCTCGCCGGCCAAGGCCACGGCTTTGGGCAGGCCGACATGCTCAGGGCGAACAAACTGCGTGGCCACGTTGCCTGCTGTATAGACATCCCGATCCAGAATGATCAGACGCCGAACACGGGGCAACTTGCCGGCCAACATGGCCAGATACGAGCCAATCACACCCGCCCCCACCAACAACAACGTCACGGCACCCCACCGAAGCCGACCCCTCGGCCCGCCGACGCCGCGCGCGCGGCGACGCAAACCCGGCGGGGCTGACGCCGGGGACGGCGAGGGCTGGCGACGGCCGGGCGCGGAGCGTTCCTGGCGCGGGGGGATGCGGTCTGGGGTTGGCATATTAAATGTCCTCAGGCGACCAGGTGAGGGAGCCGTCGAGGTTGTTGGGGTGCGGACAGGCCGGGCAGGTTTTGGTGTCTTCATAGGCGTAACAAGGCAGGTAACCAGGGATCTGGTGGCTCCAAACGCCGCAGCCCGGACAACAGACCGCCGGCTGCCCAGGCTCAATCTCCCGTCGGCACCGCGGGCAAGACACCGGCTGGTCCGCCCCCGGGAATGGGGTGATGACCGCCGGACGCTCCGTCGAGAAGAACATGCGCCGGCCGCCGGGCAGGACAATTTCATCGCGGTGCCGGAGAGGCATTTGGCCGAGGAACACCGGCTGGCCGTTGAGATGCAAGCCGCCTGGCTGCCTCATGCACAGCGCCCAGCGCTGCCGGATGCCGGCCCCGCCCAGGCAGAGCAGGGTCGCGACGGCCCCGGCGTCGGGCGGGTCCGACGCGGCGCAGGCGCGCAGCGGGATGGGATCCGCCGGGAGCAGGTTGATGCGCGGGCTGACCAGGTGACGGCCAAGCCATCCCGGGGCCTGTCCCGGGCCGGGTTCGATAAACAAGGATGCCATAAACACAATGCAATACTGCTGCGAACGAGTTACGGATACTGGTTGCTGATCAACAATTGGCCTATAACACAAACCGTGCCAATGGGCCGAAGGGCGCTTTGTTAGAAAAAGGGGCATTCCGGCACGTGACGATTTCCCGTTGAGAATCCGGCTCCTCTCAACGGCGTTGGCCGAGTCTCAACCGGAGGTTTTGCCCGAATCCGACGAGGCTAAGAACCGCGATAGGAACGATGGAAGGGTTGCCGCCAGCTCGAGCGATCTGTATTCTGCATGGCATGTCACACTCGATCTCGCTGGGCCGCCTCGGCTGCTGGAGCGCCGCGTGCGCCGTCGTTGCATGCGCGGCGGCCGAGACGCTGCCGCTGAACATGCTGGATTTGATGAGCGTGCGCCTCAAGCTGTCCGAACTGGACGCCCGAATCCCGGGCGCGGCCCCTGCCGCGAATCCCGTGGACGAAACCGCCGTGTTCACCTCGGGCCAGGACGGTTACCACACCTTCCGCATCCCGTCCGTGATCGCCACCCCGAAAGGAACGCTCCTGGCGTTTTGCGAAGGCCGCAAAAGCGGGGGGGGCGACTCGGGCGACATCGACCTCGTGTTCAAGCGCAGCGCCGACCTCGGCAGGACGTGGAGCGCGATGGCGACGGTCTGGGACGACGGCCCCCACACCTGCGGCAACCCGTGTCCGGTCGTGGACCGCGACTCGGGCACGATCTGGTTGCTGCTCACCTGGAACCGTGGCGAGGACCGCGAGCCGCAGATCATCGCCCAAACCAGCCGCGACACCCGCCGCGTCTTCGTCACCCGCTCCACTGACGACGGCCTCACCTGGGCCCGGCCGCGAGAGATCACCGCCGACGTCAAGCTCACGAACTGGACGTGGTATGCAACCGGCCCCGGTGCCGGCATCCAGATCGAACGCGGGCCGCATCAGGGGCGGCTGGTCATTCCGTGCGACCACATCGAAGCCGGCACGAAACGGTATTACTCCCACGTGATCCACTCCAATGACCGCGGCCAATCCTGGGCCCTGGGCGGCCGTTCGCCCCAGCCGCAGGTCAACGAGTGCGAAGTCGCCGAACTCACCGGGAACCGACTCCTGCTGAACATGCGCAATTACGACCGGTCGCGGCGCACCCGGCAGGTGGCGTGGAGCGACGACGGCGGATTGAGCTGGCAGGATCAGCGCCATGATCCGGCGCTGGTTGAGCCGATTTGCCAGGCCAGCCTGCGCCGCCTCGCCTGGCCGGACGACCGACAGCCCGGCCTCCTCCTGTTCTCCAATCCCGCCAGCACGAAACGCGAGCGCCTCACGGTGCGCGCCAGTCGCGACGACGGCCGCACTTGGCCGGCGGCGTTGGAACTGCATCCCGGGCCCGCCGCCTACTCCTGCCTGGTGGCGCTGCCCGACGGGAAGGCCGGCTGCCTTTACGAGCGCGGCCACCGGCAGCCCTATGAGACCATCGTCTTCGCCAGGTTCGCCCCCGCTGCCCTCAGGCCCATGCCCGCGCCGTGAGGCGACTGGCGGGTTGAACGCGTGGCGCAGTTACGCCGGTTCCGGGTGCACCCAGGGCGCCCGATACGGCCGGCGCAGCAGCCGGTTCGCCTCGTCGTCGCCCATCACCCGGCTTCGCACAGGATCCCAGGCCAAGCTGCGCCCGAGCTGCATCGAGAGGTTGGCGAGAATGCAGGAGATGGTCGAGGTGGCGCCTTGTTCGATGTCGGCGACCGGGGGTTTGCGGGTGGAGGTGCAGGCCAGCAGATCCCGCATGTGCCAGCGGATGGCCGACGCGCAATGTTTCTCAAGCCCCTTCTCGGTTTGGTCTTCGGGGAACTTGTCGTATTCGTAGAGCGGCTCGCCATGGAGCGCCTCGCCCTTGCCCTGCGGGGTGAAGTCGTAACTGAACACGCTGGCCTTCAGGGTTCCCTTGTCGCCGTAGAACGTGGCGCTCCAGGGATACTTGGGGTCCACCGGCGCCCCCCAGGTGCGGTGGTTCCACACCACCTGCAGATCGCCATGGTCGAACACGGCGGTCTGCGTGTCGCTGATGTTGGCTTTGCTGGATTTGTCCATGAGAATGCCGCCGGAGGAACTGACGCCTTTGGGCCAGCCGAGATCGAGCAGCCAGCGCACCATGTCGTACATGTGGATGCACATGTCGCCCATGATGCCGTTGCCATACTCCATAAACGCCCGCCAGCCCCGCGGATGCACCCACGCGTTGAATGGCCGCATCGGCGCCGGCCCCGTCCACATCTCGTAATCCAGCGACGCCGGCGGCGGGGTTTCCGGCGGGTTGCCCCGGGCGCGCATGTGCCAGTAACAGCAGATCTCCACGTGACCGATGGTGCCGAGCTTGCCCGTCCTGAGGACGCGGTCGCGCGCCTCGATGAGGTGGGGTGTGCTGCGGCGTTGCGTGCCCACTTGGACGACGCGCCCGTGCCGCCGCGCCGCCGCCAGCATCGCCAGGCTCTCCACCACGTCCACACTGGTCGGCTTCTGAACATACACATCGGCCCCAGCCTCCATCGCCGCAATGGCCGCCAGTGCGTGCCAATGGTCCGGCGTCGCCACCAGCACAACGTCCAAATCCTTCTCCTTCAGCATCTCCCGATAGTCTCCGTACAACCGCGGCTTCCTACCCGACTTCTGCCGCGACGCCACAATGTCCGCCGCCTCCGCCACCATGACCTTGTCCACGTCGCACAGCGACACCACCTCCACCGGTGCAACCTGGATCAGCCGCAGCAGGTCGCACTTCCCATACCAGCCGGTTCCAATCAAACCCACGCGCTTCTTCTGATCGGCAAACTCGGCGGCGGCGCCCCGCCAGGACGACGAGAGCGCCAAACCCGCGGCACCCAGGCCGCCCACATGAAGGAATTGTCTGCGGTTCATGCCGTCCTTCTAATCCAATGCCCGCCCAAACACAAGCCGCCAGAACCCACAGCCCCTGCGCCCTCGCCGGATCCGCAACCGGACCCGGAGGGCGCAGCCGCCGGGCCGGTTCCGGCGGCAGGGCGTGCCGCAATACCGCAGTCCATCGGGAAACGGCGGGACGGCGGGATCACGGCGGCGGGATGGCTTGACATTGCCGGGCGCGGCCCATTCATTGGGGCCTAATCGCATGCAGAAACCGTCCTCCATTGCGTCTCCGCCCGTGATTCGGGCGCGCTTCAGGAGGGTGATGTCGCCGGACGAGCTGCGGCAGCTGGCGCATGCGCGGGCGCTGTTGGAGCATCCGAGCCTGGCGATTCGCCTGGCCAGCCTGGTGGGCAAGCCCATTGAACAGGGCATGCGCAGGCTGCCGCACGGCTGGCAGGCGACCGTTCACCGGGTGTCGCGGACGGCGCTGACCAAGGCGCTCGAGGTGGCCATGGGATCGCTGGGGACCAACTCGCCCCGGCGGGCTTCGGAGTGGTTCCACAAGGTGCTCGTCGCCGCGTCGGGGGGCGTGGGGGGCGCGTTCGGACTGGCCTCGCTGCCGTTCGAGCTGCCGGTGTCGACGATTCTGATGCTGCGCAGCATCGCGGACATTGCGCGGAGCGAGGGGCACAACGTGCTGCATCCGTCGGTGAAGGTGGCCTGCATGGAGGTGTTCGCCCTGGGAGGCGCCTCGCCGGAGGACGACGCGGCGGAGAGCGGCTATTGGGCGGTGCGCGCGGCTCTGTCCAAGGCACTGTCCGAGGCGGCCGCCTGCATGACCCAACGCCGCGTCCTGCAGAAAGCTGCTCCGGCGGTGGTGCGGCTCATGGCGGCGATCGCCAGCCGGTTTGGGACAGCGGTATCGGAACAGGTGGCGGCGAAGGCGGTGCCGGTGGTGGGCGCCGCGGGCGGCGCGATGATCAATGTGCTGTTCATGAACCATTTCCAGGACATGGCCCGCGGCCATTTCATCGTCAAACGCCTCGAGTGGAAATACGGCTGGGACGCCGTCCGCCACGCCTACCACGGCGCCCCCGAACCGCCGGCGCTCGACGCAGGCTAGGGGCGCACCCGGATCCGGGCGTATCGGATCGCAAGCGGCAGGTCGGCCTGTATGCCCATCAGGTGCAGCACCTCGGACGGAGGCGATCCTCCGCGCACGGTTGCGGTGAAAAACTCCGTGAAGGGCCTTCTCAACGGAACGCGCACGTCGGGTCCGATCCTCCCGCCGGCCTGAATCTCCATCAGCCGGTTCTCCGAAATCGCCTGGCCTGCGGCATTGCGGCCGTTCACATGGCAAATCACATACAGCCGGTGGTCCAGCGTCACGTGGAACCGGGCCCGCCCCGGAATTTCGCGCGCACCGCCTTCCTCGGCCCGGAGGAGCGTGCATCGCTGCCGGACGCTGCCCTGGCGCACGACGGCGTAATGGAGGGCGTGGCTTTGGCGGGCGCCGGGGAAGAACTTCTCGCGCAGGCGTTCGTCGATGGCGCGCTCGGTCCACAGAAGGTGTGCGGCGCCGTCGGGAGCCACCCAGAGGTCGCCTGGGGAAATCCAGCCGCCTGTGCGGTCGCGGCTGGCGATCTCCACCCAGTCGGCGAACTTGCCCGTGCTGATGTCCGGCGTCCAAGTGTAAAACAGCCGCCGGAAATCGTAGTCCCAATCGCGCCCGGTGAGCTGTTTCTTGAAGGCGCGCCACTCCGGATGGGGTTCCTGGATGTCGCTGACGCCGCAGAAATGCACCGCGCGGCTGCGCAGCGCGACGTTCGGATAACAGACGCGCACGGGTTGGGGTTGGGCATAGTTGGCGCCCCAGGGCCACTTGAGCCGGCCACAAGCGGACCAGCGGCCGGAACGATCGTAGAACGCCCACTCGGCATGCGTGTAACCGATGTTCTGGAACAGAATCAACTCCCGCCCGGGACCGTCGGCCGCAAAGCTGCGGTACGAGTGCTCGCTGAACGGCGGCGAACCGTCCCATCGGGGCTGCAGCACCCTGCCGGGACCGCCGGAAGCGGCAGCCGGGAACTCGAGCACCTCCGGACGCGCCGGGCCCGCGTAGGTGTTTGGCTCGGTAAGCGTGGGATTGGCCGAAAGAAACAGGCGCCCGTCGGGAAACGCGGCCAGCGGACACGGCTCGCGGGTGCGTCCGGCGGGGTCGGCCTGGAGGCGTGTCCAGCCGCCGGGGCGGCGCTGGAAAAGCGTCCAACGGCAGTTGTTCAGCGGCTTGAGGCCCGGGAGCGTCTCCAGGCCGCTGGCAAAGACGTCGTCGCCAAGCGCCACCAGGCATGTGGACCCGTGGCACCACATCGGGCCGGCGCCGTTGTCGGCCGGGGTGTAACGATACACCAGCTCCTCCGCCTCGACCTCGAGCCGCGGGGCATCCGGCGCCCGATCCGGCATCTCCGCCGCAGCGCAGACAAGGCCGGCGGGAGCGGCAGCCAGAGTGAACGCCACGGCGATCGAATGGCAGGAGCAGGGCAGGGCATGGGATTTCATGGGCATGATGGTCAGAGGCCTCCTTATCGCAAATCCGGCGCCAAGGCAAACCCAAGTCGGCTCGCGCGGTTCCCGGCTTGAATCGTCACGGCAGGCCCATGGAGCCGCGATTTTGTCCTCGCGTCGCCCTCGTCGGATTTCCTAGGGTGCGCCGACCGCGCGATTATGAATACCGAGCAACACTACCAGGAGCGGCTGAGCCGTTACGTGACCGCGATGCGCAACGAGAAGCCGGACCGGGTGCCGATCCGGCCGTTTGTGGCGGAGTTCACCGCGAAGTATGCGGGCTACACGTGCCAGGAGGTGGCGCACGACTACACGAAGGCGTTCGAAGCCGCCGTCAAGTGCGCCAAGGAATTCGACTGGGACGCCGTCGTGGCGAACATGGTGTATGTATGGACGGGCCTGACGCAGGCGGCGGGTCTGCGGTATTACGGCATACCGGGCATCGGCATTCCGCACGACGTCGGATTCAACTACATCGAGCCGCCCGAGGAGCAGGCGTTCATGAAGGCGGACGAATACGACGCGCTCATCGACGACCCGACCGGGTTCCTGTACACCACCTGGCTGCCGCGCGTCTCCACCGAGATCAGCCGGATTGGGGAGCCGTCGACCTACCGGAACAACCTGGCGCTGGTGAAGAGCGCGATGGCGATGCTGTCGTATTTCGTGGCGTTCGGGCCGCAGATCGCGCGGCTCCGGAGCGAGTGCGGCACGGTGTCGTGTCTGGCCGGCATTTTCAAGTCGCCGTTCGACATCCTGGCGGACAAGCTGCGGGGCTACGTGGGGCTGACGATGGACATGCACACCCAGCCGGACAAGGTGCTGCAGGCGTGCGAGGCGCTGATGCCGCACCTGTGCCACGTGGGGCTGACCACGGCGGACCCGGACAAGCTCGTGCCGATCGGGTTCTGGATGCATCGCGGGTGCGTGCCGTTCATCAACCCGAAACACTTCGACTCCCATGTCTGGCCCACCCTCAAACCCATCATCGAGGAGTTCTGGAAGCACGGACACCAGACACTCTTCTACGCCGAAGGCAGCTGGAATTACCACCTCAACCGCTTCCGCGAATTGCCCGAACGCAGCATCGTCTACCACGTCGACCGCGACGACGTTTTCGATGTCCACCGCAAAATCGGCGACAAGTTCTGTCTCAGCGGCGGCATCCCGAACGTGCTGCTCAGCTACGGCACCCAGGCTGAAGTGCGCGAGTTCTGCAAGCGGGTGTTGAAGGAAGTGGCGGCGGATGGCGGCTACATCATGGACGCCAGCGCCATTATGCAGAACGACGTGAGTATCGAGAACCTTCGGGTCATGACGGACACGACGCGCGAGTTCGGCGTCTATTCGTCCGGACACTCGCCGCCGACTGCGACGCCGCCGTGCGACGTGCCCGCCTCCGTGGCCGATCGCCAGCAGCTCGCCGGGATCGCCGGCCGCCCCCCGGGCCGCGTGCGGCCGGGCGTTTGCCTCCCCTGGGAAACGAAGGCGCCCGAACTGCCTGAAATCACCGGCGACCCGCAGCTGGTCCGGAAAATCTGGGAGGACATCGACGCGCTGGGCAACGCCTACATCTGGCAGCTGCTGCTGAGCTTCTAGCGAGCCCCCATCCCCGCCGCGGCGGCGGAGCTTTCTTGGGTCAGAAACTGGGACGGCCATCGAACGCCGAACGCCGAACATCC
>JAFGQR010000013.1 GCA_016935555.1 Verrucomicrobiota bacterium | reverse complement strand
GTAAGCCGCCAGCCCTGTCGCGGCTGATCCGCTGACCTTCGCGCAACCGGGAGCCTCACCGCTCCCGGTTGCTTGCTTTGTGCACCGCGCCCGGGCCGGCAATAATTCATTTGCCAGCGGCGCGCGAACCCATTAGACCGCGGGCTATGAATCGCATATTGATGACTCGAAAGGCGGCGGGAGCCGGCCGGAGGCCCATCCTGTGCCCGCGCCGCGCCCTTGCCGGTCTGGCGGCTGCGGCCGCCGGCGGCTGGCTCGTGGTGGCCGCGCCGTGGTCGGCGGCCGACGCGGCGGATGCGTCGGCGGAGTTCCGATGGGGGGCGGTGGACGAGCAGTCGCTGGGGTTGTGGGAGGGGGCGCAGCCGGTGCTGGTTTACAACCACGGGGTGCGGCGCAAGGCCGGCGTGCCGGCGGACCGGGCGCGCAGCACGTATGTGCATCCCATTTACGGGCTGGACGGGGAAGTGCTCACCGATGATTTCCCCAAAGACCATTATCATCACCGCGGGTTGTTTTGGGCGTGGCCGCACGTCGAGGTTGGCGGCAAGGAGTCCTCGCTCTGGGACTTGCGGGGCATCGAGCAGCGCTGGGTCAAGTGGCTGCGACGCGACACGCGGCCGGGGTGCGCCGTGCTCGGTGTCGAGAACGGGTGGTTTGTCGGGGACCGCCAGGTGCTGCGGGAGGAATTCTGGTGCCGGGTCGGGCGCGCCACGGCGGAGAGCCGCGGGCTGGATGTGGAGTTGACGCTGGTTCCGCTGGAGCAGCCCGTGGTTTTGCGGGGTGCGGAAGGCAAGAGTTACGGGGGGTTGACGCTGCGCTTTGCCCCGGGCAAGGCCACGGCCATCACCACGTCTCAGGGCCGCGGCAAGGCGGACCTGGCCATGACGCGGCTGACGTGGGCGGATTTGTCCGCGCGTTTTGCCAACCGCGAGTCGGGGGCGGCCATCTTCATTGCGCCGGATCACCCGGATTATCCGCCGACGTGGCTGACGCGGCACTACGGGGTGCTGTGCGTGGGGTGGCCAGGCGTGAAGGCGCTCACCCTGCCTGCGGGCCGGCCGGCGATCTGCCGGTATCGCCTGTGGCTGCACCGGGGGCGGCTGGACCCGGAGCAGCTCGAGAAGGCGTATGACCGCTACGCGGCGGAGGCGGCGGACACGTGGAAATGAGCGGCGCGGCGAGGCGACACGACGCGGCTCGGGATGCGCGCGGCGGCGCGTGGAAGATTTGCCTTGACGAGCGGGCCTGCGACTGGGTTCTCTAGGCTTGCATGGCCTCATGCCCGAACACGTTGAGCCGGCCGAAGCCGCCGGCGGCTCCCAACCCGAACTGCTCCGCATCCTTTGACGTTTCGACACGGCGTTGAACCGATACGCTCCCCGAGCAACGCCGGGGCGTCCCAGCGCGATATGGAAATCGTCGGTCCAGACAAGCCGGAAGAGCCTCGGGAGGAATCGGCCCTGTCCGAGGTGTTGAACCATGCGATGCCCACCGCGGTGGTGGCGGTGGACGCGAGGCAGCAAATCACGACGTGTTCGCCGGAAGCTGAAGCGCTGATTCGCCTCGAGGCCGGCCAGCTGCTGCACCAGCCCCTGACACGATTGCCGCCGGCGTTGCAGGATACCATTCGCGAGACGCTCGTCTCGGGGCAGGCGGTGCGCAACCGTGAGATCACGCTCAATGGGGAAACGGTGCCGCGCACATTGCGGGTCAGCACAACGCCGGTGTGCAATGGCGGTCAGGAAATCCACGGGGTGATTGCCGTGATGGACGACATCACGCGGACCCGGCACTTTGCCGGGAAGATGCGGCAGCTGGATCGGCTGGCCAGCATCGGCACGCTCTCGGCGAGCATGGGCCATGAGATCAAGAACGCTTTGGTGCCGATCCGCACCTTTGTCGGCCTGCTGCTCCACAGCAACAAGGACGCCGAACTGGCGGACTTGGTCAGCCGCGAGCTGCGCCGGGTGGAATCCATCGTCAGCCAGATGTTGAAGTTCGCGGGACCGGCCCGGCCGACCTTTGCGGCGATTCGTATGCACGAGCTGTTGGAGCAGGCGCTGCAGTTGGTCCGGCATCAGCTGAACGGCAGGAAGCTCAGGCTGGTCAGGGCGTTTCAGGCCTCGCGGGACGTTGTCCGGGGCGACACCTACCAGTTGGAGCAGGCGCTGTTGAACCTGTTTTTCAACGCCATCGAAGCCATGGGACCCAACGGCACCTTGAGCGTTGCCACGGAGGTCCTTCCGGCTGCGGAAGCCGAGCCGCGCCCGGCGGGCGGTCCGCAGGCTGCCCAGCTGCAGGTGGCGGTCACGGATACCGGCACCGGCATGTTGCCGGAGCAGGTCGAACGTCTGTTCCAGCCCTTCTTCACCACCAAACCCGACGGCACCGGGCTGGGGCTGACGATCACCCGCCGCATCATCCACGAGCACCAGGGAACCATCCGGGTCGACACCCGGCCCAACGAGGGCACCACCTTCCGCATCCTGCTGCCGCTCATGGCCCGCGCCGCGGAGGCTCCCGCCCACGCCGGGTGAGGCTCCGGCTTTCCCGCGTGTCTGCGCCATCCCCCTTCCGGATCGCCATTGTCAGCGACATCCATTACGCCAGTCGGGCCGAGCAGCAGCGTCCCGATTACGCGTCGGCGGGCATTGAAAGCCCCGTGGGGCGGCGGCTGCTGCAGCTCTACCGGCGCCACCTGTGGCTCCGGGACCCGTTTGCGCACAATCACCTCCTGGAACAATTCATGGCGCGCGTCGGCGACCCGGACCTGGTCGTCGCCAACGGGGATTATTCCTGCGACTCCGCCTTTGTGGGCGTGAGCGACGATGCCGCATGCCTCAGCGCGGCCGAGTGCCTGCACAGTCTGCGGCGCCGCTTCGGGGCGCAGTTCGAGGCGACCATCGGGGACCACGAGCTTGGCAAAGCGAGCCTCGGCGGCGGCCTGGGCGGTTTGCGCTGGGCCAGCTGGCGCCGGCTCCACACCGAACTGGCAATGCGCCCCTTCTGGCAGCGGTCCGCGGGGCGTTACGTGCTGATGGGCGTCACCTCCACGCTGCTGGCATTCCCGGTGTTTGAACCCGAGGCATTGCCCGAGGAGCGCTCCGCATGGCACCGCGCGCGCGACCAGCACCTCGCCGAGGTCCGCCGCGCGTTCGGCGCCCTCGACCCCGGCCAGCGGCTTGTGGTGTTCTGCCACGATCCCACCGCCCTCCCGTTCCTCGAGCGCGAACCGGCCGTCCGCGCCCGCCTTCCGCAGATCGAGCGCACCGTGATCGGCCATCTTCACACGCGGCTGGTGTTGTGGAAGAGCCGCCTGCTGGCCGGAATGCCGGTGGTGCGGGGTTTGGGAACAACAGTGCGGCGGCTTAGCACCGCGCTCCATGAGGCGCGACGGTGGAAGCCGTTCCGCGTGTTTCTCTGCCCGGCCCTGGCGGGCACCCAGCTCTTCCGCGACGGCGGCTATGGCACCGCAGAACTCGACCCCGACGCGCGCGTGCCGGCCCGGTTCCGGACCCACCGGCTGCCGTGGTCGTGAAGCGGTCCCGCCCGATGGGCAGAGACCGCGCCGGAACGCTGGACCGGTGGGCCGGCTAGCCTCACTTAGCGGATTCGGGTAGCCCAAAAAAAATCTTCGAAACGTAAGCGGC
>JAFGQR010000012.1 GCA_016935555.1 Verrucomicrobiota bacterium | reverse complement strand
TGCCCTCGAGGGGAAGTCGGGGACGCGGTGGAACGCGTCCCTACCTCCACGCGGCGTGCTGGGACAGCGCGCCATACCTGCCCATGGCCGGCTCACGGAGAGCCGCCCCGGAGCCGGGCCCGGTAGTTGAACCGGTCGTTCGGGGCGGCGTCGCCGTCGAGGGTGAAGTCGCTCCAGTCGCCGGTCTGCCGGATGTTGTCGGCCCATTTGAAATCGAGCGCGGCCGGCACGGTGCCCAAGCCCAGCGCGGATCGGGGGATGGCGAGTTCAAGTTCGTTTCGGGCGCAGCGAACGGGGAGGGGTTGGGGGGTGCCCCAGCGATATCCCCTGCCCTGCTGGGTTTCCAGGGTGGTTGATTGGCCTCCGGGGCTGGTGCGGTTGACGATGCGGTCGTAGCCAAGCCATCCGTTGGTGGGGTTGCGGTCGCAATCGATGAACAGGAGCATCCAGTTGGAGCCGGCGGGCGGCGTGAGAGGCTCCCGGGTGCGGGCGTAGAAATACACGTGGGCGGCATCCCAGCTCACCTTGGCGGCGACGAGATCGTTGCGGCCGGTGTCGTTCACATAGGGTCCCGCCTTGCCCCAGCCCGGGTGCCGGCGGCGGACGGGATCGCCGACCGTGTCGCGGAATTCGGGCGTCACGGCCTGCCAGTCGTCGAACCGGCCATCCACAGTGATGGGTTTGGGGATCACGGCGGGCAGTGGCCGGACGCCTTTGAAGCGGCGGATGTGGGCGATCATTTGGTAATAGTAGGTGTCGCCGTGCCCGCCGCGCATGGGTTCGACATCGCGGCTGTTCCCCTGGTTGAACTGGTCGACGAACATGACGGGAGCCCGGACGCCGTTGAATTCGCTGAAGCGTCCGGCGATCCACTCGTTCCAGCCCGTGATGAAGATGAGACGCGGATCTTCGCGCAGGGCGCGGGCCCACTGTTCGGCGGCGTTGTAGCCGTGCCAGATGGCGTCGGGCGCCGGATCGTTGGTGCCGCGGTGAAAGTTGCGGCCGCGCGCGCCCGGCTCGCTGAGGGTGGCGAGGCGGTTGCCGACGGCGTTCTGGGCGACGCCGACGGACATTTGTTCCTTGTGGCCGACGGCGTTGGTGAACACGTGCTGCGGATGGACCTCAAGCCAGCTCCACTGGTTCGGGCCGGTTGGGCCCCGGAAATAGTCGGGCTGCGGTTTGCGGAACGTGAAGAACTCGCGCAGCCGGTGCGCGGCCGGGCTCCGGAGGGTCCACCGCAGGGTGCGATCGCCTGCCACGGGCCGGCCGTCGGCGTGAGCCTGGCCGCGGGGCAGCACATCGCCGGTGTGGCTCCACCAGCCGACGGTGCCGCGAGGGTCGGACATTTCGAGGCAATACGTGCCCGGCGGCTGCGCCGGTTGGACGTCCAGCAGCAGCCAGGCGTTGTCGGGCACAAGCTCGAAACGCCGGCGCGCCACCGTGTCGCCCCCGGGCCCGGCGCGGCGCAGGGACAGCGTCATGGCGGCATCGGGGGTGTTCCAGGTGGGGAAACGCCCGCCGGCCTGTTCGAAGGGTTGATCCACGGTGAAGGTCTGGCCCAGGGTGTGGCCGGGCTCGAGGCGGGTGGCGGTGTTCTGTTGGACATTGGCTTCGGTGGTCTGCAGCCGCGCGGGATCGGCCAGGATCAGCGGTTTGCCCTCCCATCGAAACCACAGGTCCGCGAACAAGCCGGGCTGATAGAGGTCGCGATACAGTTCGGGCACGACCCGATCCGGGTCCCAGAACGGGCAGAGGAAGGCGATTTTCGGTGCGGACCCGCCGAGTTGGTTGACGTCGGCGAACACGCGCAGGAGGGCCATGTAATACGGCTTGTAGGTGATTTGGTTGGAGACGTCGAACACAATGGCGTCGACGCCGGCGTCCGCGAGCATCTGCGCGTGCTTGCGCAGCACGGCGGCATCATCGGTCAGGTAATAGCCAAAAATGGATTCGCCCCAGTGATGCGGAGCGTGGAGCGGCCCCCAGAGCGGGCTGTCCGGTTTCCGCATGGCCGCCGGGTCGGCGGCCAGGATTTTGGAGATGTCGTAGGGTCCGCCCTGGACATGGGCGCCGTGCCAGAGGAAATAGAAGATGGCGACGGTCTTGTCGGGGCGGGGCGGGCCCGTCTGCGCGTAGTTTGGCAGGGAACGGCCCAGGGCGTCGGTGGCCACCCAGGTATCGCTGAAGGTGTCCCAGGGTTGGGCGGAAACCGAGGCGGTGAGCGCGAAGGCGACCGGGAGAAACGCGAGCCGGCGAGCGGGCCCGGGCCAAGGCGAGGGGAGAGTTCGCATGCGCATGGCCCGATCACACCGGTTGTCGCGCGGGATGTCAAAGGAATGAAACGTCCAGGATCGGTCTGAGCGGCCGGCGCGGGCGGCGGCGAGCGCAGGCGGCATCTCTCGAACCTCGCGCCAGCGTGTGGAGTGCGCCGCGGCAGAGCCGGCGCTTTCAATCGCAAGGTGGCATTCCGTTCGCAGCGCGATGCAACGGCGGTTTGTTGGGCGGGCCTTTGCAGAGCGCGGCGACTCGCGGCGCCGCACTCCATGCGCCGGCGCCACTACCGGTGCCGCCCTGACCAACGGCGCGATTGGAATCTGCGGTGCGGCCGCCGGGCGTGCCGCGATGGGCGCGTCCGCGCGGCGGCATCGGTCTTTCGGGCAGTGCCAGCGCCGTCCGCATGGGGTGGGGCGAGACGGAAGTCGATTTGTTTCTTGAACATGTCCACCTTGGCGATCTGCACGGTCACGCGATCGCCGAGGCGGATCACGCGGCGGGTGCGGCGTCCGGTCAGGTGATTGCGCGCGGCGTCGAAGACATAGAAGTCGTCCTGAAGGGTGGAGAGGGGGACGAGGCCGCTGAGGGCGAGGCCGGGAACATCGACGAAGAAGCCGAAGTTGCGGACATCGGTGACGAGCGCGGGGTAGGGTGCCGGCCGGCCGTTTTGGAGCTGGGCCTGGAGGAATGCGAACAGTTTGGCGTCCCGGCTGTCGCGCTCGGCGTCGGCGGCGTTGCGTTCGGTGGTGGAGACATGGTCGGCGGTGTGACGGAGGTCGGAAGGGTTGGCCGGGTGAGGTTCAAAGAGGGCGCGATGGACGGCCAGGTCGGCATAGCGGCGGATGGGCGATGTGAAATGGGTGTAATTGGCTTTGGCCAGCCCGTAGTGGCCGAGGGGTTCGACAGCGTAGCGGGCGCGCATGAGGGATTTGAGGAAGCCGATTTTAAGGGCGGGGCCGATGGGCAGGGTATCGAGCTTGCGGAGCAGGCGCTGCACCTCGGGACGATGCCGGAGGTTGCCGCACGGCACATTGTGGCTCAGGACCTCCTCGCGATACTCCCGGAGGCGCGCCTCGTCGGGTTCCTCGTGAACGCGATAGACGGCGGGTCGGCGCAGTTGCCCCAGGCGGGTGGCGACGGCTTCATTGGCCAGGAGCATGAATTCCTCGATCAGCTGGTGCGAAACGTCGTTCTCAGTCTGCTCAATCCGCGCGACACGGCCGCGGTCGTCGAGGCGGATTTTCATTTCGGGGAAATCGAGCGCGAGCGCTCCGGCCTTGAACCGCGCGCGGCGGAGGCGCTGGGCGAGGGCATGGGCCTGGTGCAGCATCCGCTCGATGGCGTCGGCGGGCGGGCGTTGGAGGATGGCGAGGGCTTCAGGATAGGACAGGCGGCGTTTCGAATGGATGACCGCGGGATAGAACGCGGCGTGCAGCACCCGGCCCTCTTGGGAGAGGCGGAATTCGGCGCACTTGGTGAGGCGGTCGAGGCCGGGCTTGAGGGAGCAGAGTTCATTGCTGAGGGCCTCGGGGAGCATGGGGATGACGCGGTCGACGAGGTAGGTCGAGTTGCCGCGCCGGCGCGCTTCGGCATCGAGGACGCTGCCGGGCTTCACATAATGCGACACGTCAGCGATGTGGACCCAGAGCCGCCATTGGTCGTGGCCCGCCGGTTCCAGGCAGAAGGCGTCGTCAAAATCCTTCGCGTCGTCGGGGTCGATGGTGATGACGGGATGCGGGCGGCAATCGGCGCGTCCGGCGAGGTCGCGGGGTCTGACGGCGGACCCCAAGGCGCGGGCTTGGTGCAGGACCTTGGGAGGGAAATGGCGGGGCAGATCGTAATGGCGCAGCACGGAGAGCATGTCCACCCCCTCGGCATCCGGAGCGCCGAGGACTTCGATGATCCTGCCTTCGGGATTGTTGTGGCGCGACTGCCAGTCGCGCAAGGCGACGACAACCTTGTCGCCGACACGCGCCGGACGGCCGAGGTCGCGCGGTTCCGGCACATACACGTCGTGCGGCAGACGCGGGTCGTCGGGAATCACATACAGGAACTGCCGGCTGCGCTGCAACGTGCCGACGATCTGGGTGCGACGGCGCTCGAGAATGCGCACGACAGCGCCGGTGGGAGGCGCGGGCGCGTCGGGGCGCAGGCCTTTGGGGGGGACATCGCGCCGCACCAGCACGCGGTCTTCGTGCAGCGCGGTGGACGTGGCGCTTTCGGGGACAATGATCTCTTTGAGGGCCGGGTCGTCGGGCTGGAGGAAGCCTTTGCCCTGGCGGTTGATGCGGATCCGGCCAGGGATGAGATCGGCCTCCCGGGGCTGGATATAGCGGTCGCCCTTGATGCGGACAATGCGGCCGGTTTGTTCGAGTTCGCGCAGCACATGCCGCAGGGCCATCTTCTGTGGCGCCGCCAGGCGGAGCCGGCGCAGCAGTTCGGCAGCGTTCAGCGGGACGTCGTCAGGCTGTGCCAGCACCTGGAGAATCTTGGATTCAATGGCGTTCACCATGGGGGGCGAGGGTGACCGGTTTCAATCGTGCGGGGAAGCCCAAATCGCCAGGGTTCGCGGGTGCCTGGGTGGGAAAGCGTTCCCATGAACCGTGCGCATGGGCCGGCGAAGGGCCCAATTGAAAATTTTCAATTCCTCATTTTCAATTTTCAATTGCGCCCTGTCGACGGCGGTTGATGGGCTACCGTGCGCGCGTGGGAGGCGTCGGCACTTCCCAGGAACCGAAGATTGGAACTTCAACCTCGAAAGACCGGAGTCCAAGGCGTCGAGGATCCTAGAGGCGTTTGATGGCGATATGCCGGAACATGACGGGGTCGTGGTGGCCGGCGAACCCGAAATGGCCGGAGACGCGGTCCTTGCCGGGATGCGGGTGGTTGCCCATGTAGTTGGTGACTTGGGCGAGGTCGCCGTGAAGGATGAGGGTGCCGTTGAGTTCGACCTTGAGGGTGGAGCCTTGGACGGTGACTTCCTGGTAGTTCCACTGGCCGACGGGGTGTTGGTAGCCGCGGGCGGCGGCGATCATGCCGTAGGCGGAGCCGTGGGCCTGGCGGGGATCGATCTTGCCGCGCACCTTCTCGTAATGATCGTCGAGCACCTGCAACTCGCACATGCCCACATAGGCGGTGTCGCCGGAGCCGGGGTAGCGCAGGGCGAGCCCGTTGTTGCCGCCGGACGGCAGTTTGAACTCGAGGCGGACGATGAAATCCGCGTATTGGGCCTTGGTGTAGATGGTGCCGCCCTTGCCGGGTTTGCAGACGATGGCGCCGTCTTTGATCTCATAGTTCTCAGTGGGACCGGCCCAGCCGTCGAAATCCCTGCCGTTGAACACGCGCTCGAAACCGTCGGGGTCCTGCCCGCGCAGGATTCGGTTGGCTTCCTCGGAGGGGATGTCGCGCAGGAAGATGTTGCGCCAGCGGATTTCGCCGCCATGGGTTTGGAGCTGGATGGGGCCGCGGGGGAAGAGGGGCAGTTTGCGGTCCCAGAAATTTTCCATGAGGGCGTTGTTGACGACGAGCTGGTCGTTGAGGTGGACGGTGGTGCGGGCGCCGAGTTGGCGGATGCGGAGGCGGTTCCACTGACCGAAGGGTTTGTCGGCCAGGACGAGGGGATCCTTGCCGGGCGCGCCGGCGCTGTTGTTCCACAAGCCGCCGGAGCCTTTGTCAGCGCCGATGTTCCATTTGCCGCCTTCCCTGGTGTAGTCCCAGATTTGGACTTGGGGCGTGCCGCGGAGGTAGATCCCGCTGTCGGCCTTGGCGACCGTTTTGTAATCGATCATGAACTCAATGTTGCCGTAATCCTTCCGGGTGGTGGCATAGGGACCGTGGCCGTCGTTGACCAGCTCGCCGTTCTCGATGCTCCAATGGCTCGCGAATGATTTCTGGTTGGCCGCGTAGGTGTCCTCAGGCATCGTGTCGATTCTGCGCGGGTCGAAGTGCGGCAGGCCGAACCAGCCGGTGAGATCCCTGCCGTTGAACAGCGCGGTGAAGCCGGCCGGCGGCGTCGGGCCGGAACCGCTGTCCGCGGCCCGGAGATCACCGTGGGACAGGGGCAGCGCCGCAAGAAGGGATACAAGCGTACAGGCTTTCATAAGGTTCATGGGATCGTTTCTAAAGGTTCCCCGCCCCGAGGGCAACCTGGAAATGAACCCGGCGCGGCAGGCTCGGGCTGTTCGGGGCGTGCGCAGGCCACGAGTGAGACCCCAAGATGGCCTGGAACCCGCCGCGCAGCGGCGGGATAGTTTCTTGTCAGATTTCCAACGACAACGTGTTGTCGTTGGAAATCTGACAAGAAACTAGTGGCGGGGGTGGAAGCGGCGATGGACGTCCTGGAGTCGGCTGACGGCGATGTGGGTGTAGATTTCGGTGGTGCTGATGCTGGCATGGCCGAGGAGTTCCTGGATGACACGCAGGTCGGCGCCATGGTCGAGCAGGTGGGTGGCAAAGCTGTGGCGGAGCATGTGCGGGGTGATGTTGCGCGCGATGCCGGCAAGTCGAATGCGCCGCTTGATGCGCAGCCACAGAGTGCACGCGGCAAAGGACGAGCCCCGCCGCGTAAGAAACACCGCGGCGGGCGATTTTGGGGTGACGACTTGGGGCCGGCCGGCGTCGAGGTAGCGGCGCATGGCGGCCACCGCCTGGCGTCCGAGGGGGACGACGCGTTCCTTGTTGCCCTTGCCAATCACACGGACGAAGCCGGCGTCAAGATGGAGTTGTTCGAGGCGGACGCTCCGCAATTCGGCAAGACGCAGTCCGGAGGCGTAGGCCAGTTCGAGAACGGCTTGGTCGCACAAGGTGGCTGGGGTTTCGGGGGTGACGGGCGACAGGAGACGGTCGATCTCGGTGTGGGTGAGCGCCTTGGGAAGGCGGTGCCATCGGCGCGGCAGGGAAAGCTGCTCGGCGAGGTTGAGGGGCAGGTGCCGTTCCGCCTCGGCATAGCGGTAAAAGGCCCGCAGTGCGGCAATCTCCAGGTAAACGCTCTCCGCGCTCAAACGGCGCGGGCTGTCGCGCGGTTCGGTGGCCAGGGATCGCTGGCGTTCGTGCTGCACAAATGCCAGGAGGTGGGCAAGCCGCACGTCGGTCCAGCGGGACACCCCTTGGGAGGCGGCCCAGCTGGTGAACCTGCCAAGCAGGGCGGCATACGTCGCCTCGGTGCGCGGGGATTGGCCGCGCTCATGGCGGAGGTACTGGAGAAAATCTTCGACTAGATGTTGCATGGCACAGCACGCCGGCCGCGGTTCGCCGCGGCGATCATGGCATGCACCGGGAACCTCTGCCAGCCCGCTCCGTCCAGGCCGCGAGTTTCACAGACGCCGGCTTCCTTGGCTTGCGGCGGGGCCGCGTTGGGCCGATTGCGGGTTGTGCGATACCAACGCAACACCCGGTTCCTTGAGGAACGGCCAACGGTTCGTCACGGAGGCGGTGGCACGCATCGCGCCCGGCTCGCAGATCCGCGGCCGGCTACAGCGGCTTGCCGGTGAGCCGGTGGTAGGCGTCGAGGTATTTGCCGGCGGTGTTGCGGACGACGTCGGCAGGCAGGAGCGGGGCTGGGGGTTGTTTGTTCCAGTCGAGGGTTTCGAGGTAATCGCGGAGGTACTGTTTGTCGAAGCTCGGCTGGCTGCGGCCGGGTTGGTATTGGTCGGCGGGCCAGAACCGCGAGGAATCGGGAGTCAGGACTTCATCGATGAGGATGAGCTGTCCGTCGACAAGGCCGAATTCGAACTTGGTATCGGCGATGAGGATGCCGCGTTGGCGGGCGTAGTCGCGGGCGTTTTGGTAGAGACGCAGGCTGGCGTCGCGGGCCTGGGCGGCCAAGGGGGGCCCGACGATGTCCTCGGCTTGGGCAAAGGCGATGTTTTGGTCGTGACCGGTTTCAGCTTTGGTGGCGGGGGTGAAGATGGGTTCGGGGAGCTCGGCGGATTCGGGCAGACCGGGGGGCAGCGGGATGCCGCAGACGGTTTGGGATTCGCGGTATTCCTTCCAGCCCGAGCCGGCGAGATAGCCGCGGACGACGCATTCGATGGGGAGGGGCCGGGTTTTTTTGACGATCATGCTGCGGTGGGCGATTTGGGGGGCGAAGGGCTGGAGGCTGGGGGGCAGCGGATGGCTGGGGTGGGCGAGGAGGTGATGGGGCTGCCAGGAGGCGAAGCGTTCGAACCAGAAGTGCGAGATTTGAGTGAGCACCTCGCCTTTGCGGGGGATGCCGGTGGGCATGATCACGTCGAAGGCGGAGATGCGGTCGGTGGCGACCATGAGGAGGCGGTCGCCGAGGTCGAAGATTTCGCGGACTTTGCCGCTTTTGAGTTTGGGGATGCCGGGCAGGTTGATCTGCAAGAGGGGTTCGTGGACCATGCGCCGAGGGGGATTCAGTTGTGGGAGAGGAAATCGAGGTAATCGATGAGGCGCGACTTGAGTTCCTTGCGGGGCACGATCGCGTCGATGAGGCCATGGTCCAGGAGGAACTCGGCGGTTTGAAAGCCCTGGGGCAGCTCGCTCTGGGTGGTGTCCTTGATGACCCGCGGTCCGGCGAAACCGATCATGGCGCCGGGCTCGGCGAGGATGAGGTCGCCGAGGGAGGCGTAGCTGGCCATGACGCCGGCGGTGGTGGGATGGGTGAGGACGCTGATGTAAGGGAGGCCGGCTTTGGCGTGATAGGCGAGGGCGCCGCTGGTTTTGGCCATTTGCATGAGGCTGAACATGCCCTCGTACATGCGGGCGCCGCCGCTGGTGGAAATGATGACGACCGGCAACCCCTTGTCGGTGCCGGCTTCGACCAGGCGGGTGAGTTTTTCGCCGACGACGGACCCCATCGAGCCGCCGAGGAAGGCGAAATCCATGACGCCCAGCGCGACGCGGAACGGGCCGATGCGGCCGATGCCGGTGGTGGCGGCGTCTTTCAAGCCGGTGGTGCGCTGGTAGGCCTCGAGCTTGTCCTTGTACGACGCCACCCCCGTGAACTGGAGCACATCGACACTTGTCATGTCGGCGTCCATTTCCTCGAACGAGCAGGTTTCGACCAGGGAATGAATCCGCTCGCGCGCGCTGATGGCAAAGTGATAGTGGCACTTGGGACACACCTTCAGGTTGTTGTCGAGTTCCTTGTCAAACACCATGGACTCGCACTTGGGACACTTGGTCCACAGTCCCTCGGGAATATCCCGCTTGCGGGATTTGCCGGAGACGAGCTTGGGCTTGCGCACAAAGCCGGTGTCGGCAGCGGCGCGTGCCCGAGCCGCCGCATCGGTGCCATCGAGCACTAGCGGCTTCTTGCTAAAGGTGGTTGTCGCCATAAGAACGCCGTCAGTCTAGTAAACCCCGCGCCACAGTCCAAACACAAACTTCGGCGGCCCCGGCGGCGCGCAAGACGCGGGCGCAGGCGCTGGTGGTGGCGCCGGTGGTGAACACATCGTCGACGAGGACGAGCCGTTGGCCTTTCAGGGACGCCGGCCGGCACAACGCGAACGCCCGGCGCACGTTGGCGGTCCGTTCGGCCCGGCTCAGGTGGGTTTGGGTGCGGGTGGGGGCGATGCGTTTCAGCGCGTCGCGGCGCAGGGGAATGCCTGTGGCGCGGGCCAGGGCGCGGGCGAGGCGTTCGGCCTGGTTGAATTCGCGCTCGCGTTGTTTGAGGGGATGCAGCGGCACCGGCACGATCGCGTTCCAACCGTCCCGCGCCAGCTCCGGAACCGCCGCCCCCAGAAGCAATTCCACCAGGAAGGGCTCGAACCACACCGCCTGCCGATATTTGTAGCGGTGCAACACTTCCAGCACCACTCCCCGCGCCGCCACCGCGGAGCGGGCATGGGAGAAGTGGAGGTCCATCTCGCGGCAGTTGGCGCACTCGAAAGACGTGTGGACGTCCCCGGCAAAGGGCAATCCGCATCGCTCGCAATACGGCGGGCGAATCCACCGCACCTGGGCGCGGCACTCCGCGCACACGTAGCCGCGTCCGGCGCTGGCAGGCCCCTGGCCGCAGAGCTGGCACACCTGGGGATAGATGAGGCCCAGGCCCGCCTCCAGCCATGGTCGAAACCGATGCCAACGGCGTTGCAGCGCCCCCGACAGACGCCATCGCCCTCCTTCCACACACCGGAATCTACAGGGGCGGCAGCCCCGCCGCCAAGGGCGAACTGCGCCGGCCCGAGGGCATGGGACCCGGCAAACGCCGCGGGTGCGGCCGGTGCACAAAGCAAGCAACCGGGAGCGGTGAGGCTCCCGGTTGCGCGAAGGTCAGCGGATCAGCCGCGACAGGGCTGGCGGCTTAC
>JAFGQR010000134.1 GCA_016935555.1 Verrucomicrobiota bacterium | reverse complement strand
GGGTGACTTGGGCGACCTCGCTTGTGGCGATGCCGAGGTGATTGCTGGCGACGGCCACGTAGTCGCCAAAGGCGGCGGCTTGGATGTCGGAAACGGCGAGCGTGGCGTTGGTGGCGTCAGGGATGGGGGTGGTGCCATTAAGGAACCACTGGTAGGCGATCGGATCCGTGCCGCGCGCCTCGCTCGCCAGCAGCAGGTCGTCGCCAACCGCGGCTTCCTGGCTGGCGGGATGCACCGCAAAATAAGGCGCCGCCGGCGTGACGGTCAGATAAACTTTCTTGCTCAGCAGGCTGCCGCCGGAGTTGGTGATCCCAACATCCCAGCCGCCGGTGTGGAGGTTGGACTTGGCGTTGTCCACGACGAGCGTGGCGGTGCTGATGTTCGAATAGCAGGTCAGGATGGCAAAGTATTGGTCCCTGGGCGAACGGAAGCGGAAGCCCATCGGGAAGCTGCCGGTGGCGGTGATGGAGAGCGTGAACGTGCGGCCTTCGAGGATGTTGGTGCCCGGCGTGACCGCCAGGTTCACAAGAATGCCCGGCCTCGTTTTGGTGTTCAGGTAGCCGGGCTGGCTGAGGCACGAGCCGATGGCATCGGTGACGAGGACGTTGTATTGGCCGTCGTTGACGTTGAATTGGGCGTTGACGACGGTGTGGGAGGCATTGGTGGCGTCGGGCACGATCGCACCATTGCGCAGCCACTGGTAAGTCAGCTCGCCGTTGCCCATGGCCGTCACCGAGAAGGTCACCGTAACTCCGGCATTGGTGATGTAACTTTGCGGTTGGGTGAGGATGACCGGTGCCGGGTAGACCGTCAGCACGGCGTTGCTGCTGAGCACCGCGGTGTCGCCGCGGAAGACAAGGACCGAGTAGGCGCCGGCGTCCGCCGCGCGCACGTCGCTCAACAGCAGGATCGGGCCGGTGGCGTCGGGGATCGGGTCGCCGTTCATCAGCCACTGGTAGTCGAAAGGACCTGTGCCGCTCATGACAATGCTGAAGGAGGCGGAGGCCATTTCGGCGACGGCCAGGCTTTGGGGCTGGGTGGCGATCGTCGGCGGCAGGGTGCCGGTGTTCGCCGTTCCGGCGGTGGTTTCGGCGGCCAGCCAGTTGGCCGGATCGTTGCCGTAGGCATCCACAGCAATCCGCTGGAGCGACAGCCCACGGCCGTCGGCGGCCGCCGGCCACGGCGCTGCGTCCGCATACTTCACCTTGTCCACCACGATGGCGTCCGGTTTCAGCGTATCCGGATCGGGTTCGCTCGGCTTGGTCAGCTCGACGCTCTCGCCGGAGTTGTCCAATTTGCCGCCGTAGGGGCCGAACAGGGGCACCGAGGGATCGATGCCGTAGAGGATTCGGAAGGCTGCCAGCTGGTCACGGTCCAGCACCGGGTCGAAGTTGACCACGAGCGCATACCCTCGCGCGGGGATCGTAGTGTTGACGGGGAACTGGAAATCGACGGCGTCGCGCAGCGCCCACGTGTTGGTCGGATGCGCCGCATCCCAGAGCGGCACGTCGCTGTCGGTGATATTATGCAGTTCGATGTACTCGTCCTCGGCGTTGTCGATGCCGCCCACATAGTCCGGCGGCCGATACATGATTTCGCTGATGACGACGGGGCCGACCTTGGGCCCGGCGTTGTTCGTGCCCAGGGTCACCGCGGCCTGCGCCACGGTGTGCGCCTCGCCCACGCTGGTCACGTGCCGTCCAAAGGACACACCCGTTTCGGCAGCGCCGAAATCGATGCCATGGAAATAGCCGGTCAAATCGCCCGCCGGGTTGGCGGAGAACACATAGACGTCGTCGCCTTCGGACCTGAAGGCGAAGCGCGTGGGGCTGGCGGGGTCGTTGAACGCGGACTCGCCGATCACCAGGTAAGCGCCGCCAGGCAGGAGGGTGCCTTCCGGCAGACGGTATTTCTTGGGCACGCTGAAATTGTCGCTGAGATACCATCCGCTGATATCGGCCGGCGTGCCGGAGGGATTGTGCAATTCGACTGCGTCGTAGACCTGGCCGGGGTCGGGATTCGACAGCACCTCGGTCACCAGCACGGGGACGAAGGTGGTGGGTGGTGGATCGGGCTGTCCGGGCGAACCGCCGAGGACGGTGCCCGCCTGCCAGAAGACGGGATCGTCCCACGAGGCGGACGGGAGCTGAGGGTTGGGGAAGACGAGGGCGTAGCCGTTGCCGTCGGTCATGGGGTACCAGGCATCGTTGTAGCGGAAGTCGAGGATCGGTTCGCCTTGCGGCCCGAAAAGGCGCAGGCATTCGCCGCCGTTGTCGAGGTGCCCGGTGAATTCGCCGGCAACAAGCGGGCCAGTGCCGTAGCGGGTCTGGAAGGCAGCGTTGCTGCTGACAACCAGGATGCTCTCGCCGGCCGCAAGCAGGTTGGGCGCGTATTTGTGGCAGGCCACCAGCACATTCTCCAAATCCACCCCCAGATTCATCCCGCCCGACCGGGCGGCGAACTCGACGCGGGCGTCTTCGGGGAAGAAGCCCGAAAGGAACGCGCCGTCCAGCACAGTCACGGGCGTGCCCGGCGTGCCGAAGATGTTGGGCGTGAGGACCAGGGTGGCGGCGGATCCTTCGGCGCCGCGGACCAGTTCGAGGTGGGCGTGGTGGAACGAGCCGCTGTCGAGGTCGAGCGTGGCGGGCGGCACGAAGGCGCTGCTGCGGGCGGCGCCGTTCCAATGGAGGGTGACGTCGTTGACGAGAGGCGAGCTGTGCATCCCGAGGTCCAGGGCGAACACGCCCGCAACGTTGGGAAGATCCAGGTAATCGCCGGTGTCAGTGCCGGCGCCGGAGGCGCCAAACGTGTCGCTGGGCAGCAGCGCCAGGGAAAGGCCGCCGGCGGGCGGGATGAGTTGGGCAAAGTATTGGATGTCGAAGTTGTCGACGTCCTGGTAGGCCCAGGCGCCGCCGGTGCGCGCGCAGATCGCCGCCCGGCCGCGGTACGGGCTGACGCCGTTGATCACGTAATCGCTGTACAGGGTTTCCGTCGGGCCGACGGCACCGTGGATGTTTGGGGTCAGCTTGACGGTCACCAGGGCGCGGGTGCCCTCGAATTTGAGGACGATGGTGGCGCGGTGGAAGACGCCGGCAACCAGGCGGAAGGTGGGCGACACGGCGGCGCCGCTGACCTGGGCGCTGTTCCAGTGCAGGGAGACGAAGTTGTCATTGGGCTCGTTGGCCGTCGCTGGGGAGTTGAAGTAGTTGTCGAACCCGATCCCAATGGAGCCCACGACGTTGGGGTCCTCGCTCCAGCTGCCGGAGGTGGCGCCCGTGGTGCCATGGTTGGCCGTGTTCAAGTACACGAACCCGATGCCGTCCGCGGGCGTGCCGGTGGCGGTCATGCGGAAGTCGAAGTTGATGATCACCTGGCGGTTCGTTCCCGCCGCGGTGGCATCGAAGAAAATACCGCCGTTTTCGCTTTCGGATTCCTGGGTGAGCCGCGCGAATTTGCCCGTCGACCCGGCATCGGGTCCGGCGACGACGGGCGTGCCGGGGACGGTGGTATCGTAGCTTCGCAGGGCATACGCGGTGCCGGGGTTGTCGAAGTCCTGCACGGTCGGCGTGCCGGCGGCGGGCGGTGGCGTGGCGTTGCTGGCGCGGAAGTCGAAGTCGGCCGTGACGATGTCATAACGGCCCGTGGCGGTCTGGTCGAACGCGATGCGGTTGCGGTTGGTGCCGGTGTCCTGGGCAGCCAGGCGCAGGAAGCTGCCGGCGGGACCGCCGGCGGTGACGGTGGCGCCGGAGCCCGCGCCGAGCAGGGCGGCGGTGTAGGCGGTGCCGTGCCCGTCGAAATCGTTGGTGGTCACCGTGCCCGTCGGCTCCAACGGGCCGGAGGGGAAGGTGAACTCGACGCCGCCCGTCAGACGCATTCCGGTGAGGTCCAATGTGTTGGTGCCGGTGTTGGTGAACTCGATATACTCGAAATCCTCGTCGGCAAACCCAGCGCCGGGCTCAGGATGATACATCACTTCGGTAATGGCCAGCGCGGGCACGGGATCCCCGAACGCCGCGCAGGTGGGCGGACTCCACGCGGTCCAGTAGTTGGTGGCGGTGCTGTGGCAGCGGGCCACGATCCGCGCATCGGGCGGAAGCGTGATCGGGCCGCTGTAGGGCTGGGCGAGCGGCGAGATGGCGCCCCCGCTTAGGCGCGGGTCGCTGCCGTCGGTGGTGTAATACACGGTGCCGGCCACCGCATACATGTTCAGCGGGATGTCCGGAAATCCGCTGTTCCGGCTGAAGGTGGGCGCGCGCAGGAACAGGGAATCAATCCAGGCGTAGCGGCCCCGGATCCACTTTTTCATTTCGGCGATGATGCCCGGATACGTGGTCGGACTGCAGTAGTCGATATGCCATGTGGCCGAGGTGCCGTCGGTGCCGGATGCCACCGTGTTGGCCCCATCCGGGTTGGGCCAGAGATACCCGTGGCTTTGGTTGGGTGCGCCGGCCTGTCCCTTCAGGCGCGGGAACCGCGCGAGATCGCGCAGGGCGGCCTCATAGAGGTAATTGGTCATGCTCTCGACTTGGGCGATGACCTTGTCCACCTCGAACACGTTCGTCCGCAATTCGCCCCAGCGGTCCGTGATCGCCTGGAGAAAATCCGGGTCGCCCGGGCGCGAGCCGCCGGAGGGGCCGGCGATGAGGCGGCGCAGCCAGATGTGTTGCTGTTCGCTGATGAGGGGGTAATACCAGCCGTTGGTCAGGCCGCCTTCGAGGTAGTTGGCGTTGCCGAAACTCAGGTTCCAGTCCCAGATGGGCTCCATGTTGATTTTGCCGCCGCGATCCTTGTACATGTAGTTGCTGAGGCGGTAGCCGTCGATCTGCTTGGTGAACTCCACGATCCAGTGGTTGTCCACGAACGAATCCACGTCCACATACTTGGGGTAGCCGTTGACCGGGTCCCGCCAGTTGGCCGAATAGAGCACGTTCTCGAACTCCGTCAGGTAATTGGTCAGCCACGCGATTTGCGCGGGCGTGATCTGGGTCGGGGTGGGATCGTGGAACTTCATCGCATCGCCCGCGTTGATCGGCTGTTGGGGCAGCGCGAAGTTCAAATCGCCCGGGCTGTTCTTGTCTTTCTTCCAGATGTAGCCGCCGGTGACTTCGGGTTCCGCGTTGTCTTCGGGCTGCAGCTTGGCGATGTCCACGCGGTTGGCATCGATCCGAGGCTTCTCAAGCAGCACATAGACGCCCGCGTAATCGTTGGTGCCCACCTTGCCCGCCGTGGGCGCCGTCCCGGACACGGTACCTGGATAGGGGCCGTTGAAGAACACCTCGACGAAGCGCCGGCGCATCGAGTAGTGGCCCATTTCCTCGTGCAGCACAAACGCCAGGTAATCGCACAGGAACGTCTTGTCGTTCCACACATTGAGCAACACAAAGTCCGACCCGGACGGGAAATTGAGGAACGACGCCTTGCGGTCGCGCCCGTATTCGTCGACGAACTCGACGTTGAACGGTTTCTTGTTGAACCCCCACGACGTCTGGCCGCGCCCTTCGATCTGGATGCGGCGCTGGACATCGACGCGGTCGGTGAGCCGGGCGGTGCCCGTGGGCGAAGTGGTGTCGATGATCGTGATCGTGGCCGGCGCCCGGGGGGTCATGTCCTGGCTGATCGTGGCCCCGAAGGTGTCGACGATGACGAGCGGCAAGGCGGAACTAAAGCTCAGGGCGCCGGGGTCGAGCAGGGTGTAGCCTTCCGACACCGGGACACTGGGCGTGTAGCCGGTCGCCCACGCCTTCGCGACAATGCGCACACTGCCGGCCACATGGATCGGGGTGCCGGTATACAGCGTGGATTCCTCCGTCGGCGTCGTGCCGTTCGACGTGTAGCGGATCACCGCGTTGGACACCGGCGAACTGAGCGCCACCGCGATCGAATCGTTGGTATACACCCCGCCCGGCAGCGAGAACTCGACCGGCGGCGCCAGGTATTCGTCGCCGGGGATGTTGACGCTGCCCGGGGTGGCTTCGGCCTGATACACCGCGGACGTCGTGATCAGGGTGATCGGGCGGGCGAGCAACTGCGGCGACACCAGGAAATCCACGTTGGTGGCGGCGAGATTCAATCCGTGGATGGCCAGCATGTTCTGGCCCGGCTGAAGCAGGGTCACATGGCTCGAAAGGTCAAAGTCCTCCGCCGGCACCATGCCCGTCGGAAAACCGTAACCCACATCGATGTTGTCGAGGTCAATCGCCATGTTCAATCCGCCCGTCCGTCCGGCAAACTCGACGCGGCTTTCGTACTGGGGCATTCCGATGAACAACCGGTTGGCCACGGTGAACGGCGTGCCGCCCGCCCCGTTCACGTTCGGGTGGATCGTCACGGTCACCCGCGCCCCGCCCGTCACATACTCGATCAGTGCCGAGCAGCGGTGGAAGGTGCCGGTCACCAATTCAAGGGTGGTACGCGGGATCCGGCCCTGGGTGATCTCGGTGCCGTTCCAGTAAATCGACACGTCGTTCACACCATCGCCGTGGGGATACACGTCGAACCCAATCGCGAACACGCCGGCAAAGGCGGGCTCCTCGATTCCGGAGTAGGCCCGGCATGCGCCCATGCCGCTTGCGCCGTAAGTGGACGTCGGGATCAGCATGAAGGCAAACCCGTCGGCAGGACTCGCGTTCACGTCGGTAATCCGGAAATCGAACTCCGCCGCGATGCGCGGGTAGACACCCACGGCCGTCCGGTCGAAGGCGATGGCGTTGTGTTCGTACTCGGGCACGTCGTGCGTCAGGCGCAGAAAACGGCCCGTCGAGCCCGAATCCCCGGCCGTAATGGCGGCGGACGGCGTCGCCACGGTCGAACTGCTGAAATGCGACGAGGTGTAGGCATTGGTCACCGTGTCGAAGTCCGCCTCGACCTTGGCGAACACGCCCGGCTCGCTCCCGTGGTAGTCCAGCGCCGCCGAGTTCCACGCCACCGCCGCCGGCACGTTGTTCCGCGCCACCTCCGTCCCGTTCAAATACGCCACAAACCCGTCGTCATACCGCAACCGCAACGTCAGCTCCTGGAATTCCTCCGGGTCGGTCACTTGAAAGGGCACGCGGATGTAGGCCGAAGGATTGACGCCCAGCATGGCGGCTTGAATGTCGGTCGCAATCCCCGGATCGTAGTTCGTCCCCCCGTCGAACCCCACCCCCACCGCCGCGCTCAGCCATCCCGCATCATCAAACGTGGTGCCCGTCCACGCCGCCCCAATGTCGCTCGTCGGCACAAAAACGCGCGCCGCCGCGCCGGTGTCCACCAGGAACGTCGACGGCCCCGGCATCATCGGAAGCCCATACGACACGTCGAGCTTCTGAGCCGGGAACCGCGGCGTGTAATACGACACCGCGTTCGTCCCATCCGGCCGCATCAGCGCCAGGAACTCGCCGTCGGCGTCCAGGCGGAAATTGGTGTGCAGCGGCGCGCCGGCGTTGGTGCGGTCCTTGCCCGACGCGAACACGACCAGGTAACTGTAGGCGGCCAGGTTCGTTTCCGGAAAGGCCCACTTGGCCAGGTGACCTGCATTGTCGGTGAGATACCAGCCCCCCAGGTTCACCGCGGTGATGCTGGGATTGTAGATCTCGATCCAGTCCGAGTATTCCCCATCCTCGTCGGCCAGGATGGCCTCGTTGGCCGCCATGAACTCGGTGATCTGCGGCGGCGTTTGGGGCCAGGCCGGAAGCAGGGTGGCGAACAACAGGATCGCGGTCGGAGCCGACCAGCCGTGGAACGGTTTGAAGAGGCTCGTGAAAATGCTCATAGAGGTGCAATGTGGTGGTTTCACTCTGGTTGCGGAAAGACCCTATACCAGAGTTCCCCCGCCATTTCCAGCGAAAACTGGCGGCGCGTTTCACGGGTAGGCGCGATCCCGCCTGATAGGCGCCACATATCGCGCCCATCAACCCGGTAGGGCGAGACTCCGTCGAGCCCTGACTTCTTCCCCTGAGGTGCGCCTTTGCCACGGAGCGGCGCCGAGACGGTCCAGGATAGGCGGTCCCGACACGGGGAAGTCAGGGCTCGACGGAGTCTCGCCCTACCATCCGGGTGTCGGAGCGCGCTTCATGCTTGGCGGGCACATGCGGCCTGGAAGGTTCTCGGGGTTCATGGGGCAGCGTCCTTGCAAGAACCTGCGCGCATCGAGGCCATGAACCGGCGTGTGTCAGTGCCAATTGCCAATTGCCAATTGCCAATTGAAAATTGCGAATTGAAAATTGTTCGGTTCATGGGCAGGGTCTCTCGCCGGCCGGCGGGATTGACACGCGGCGGCTGGGGACCATGCTGGGCGGCGCGTTGACCACGATGAACCTGCTTCGTTCCTGGTGCGGCCGGGGGTGCGCCGCCTTGTGCCTGGTGGCCGCGTGCACTGCGCCGGCGGCCCCTGTCCCCGTCGTCTACAGCACCGACCTCATGCATCCCCACGTCGATCCCGACGACCATTTCGATTTGGCCTGCCTGTATGCCATCCCCGAGGCGGACCTGCGCGCCATCATCCTCGATCAGGGTGACCGCCAGGTTCAGCACCCCGGGTTCAAAGCCGTGTGGCAGCTCAATTACCTCAGCGGCCGCCACGTGCCCGCCGCGATCGGCCTTCGGGACAAGCTCAAGCATCCCGGCGATCCCGCCCTCGACCAGCCCGCGGAGCACCAAAACGGCGTTCACCTCCTGCTGCAAACCCTGCAGACCGCGCGCGACCCGGTGGCCATTCTCTTCGTCGGCAGCGCCCGGGACGTCGTCGCCGCCTACAACCGACAGCCGGCCCTCTTCCGGGACAAGGTGCGCAGCATCCACGGGTTCATCGGCGACGCCGGCGATCCGACGCACCAGGAATGGAACGTGAAGCTGGACCCGCAGGCCTTCGTGGGAATCCTGCGGGCCGACCTGCCGTTCTTCTGGATCCCATGCTTCGACGGCGGCGTGTGGACGAACCGGGGCCACGCCTCCTTTTGGCGCATCCGCCATGGTGACGTCCTCGAACGGGCGTCCGCCCCCTTGCAGCGCTACATTTTGTACATGCTGCGCCAGGCAACCGAAGACCCCATCACCTACTTGTCCCAGCCCACCTCGCCCGAAGACCGCGCCTGGCTGATGGCCGGCCCGCGCAATCTGTGGTGCGGCGCGCTGCTGGGGTTGGCCGTGGGTCACCGGCTGCTCGATCACGGGCAGGAAGTGGCGGGGTTCGCGCCGGTGGAGGTGTTCGTGGACAATGCCGCTGTCATCCGCTACGGGCCGGCGCCGGGCTCGCGCACGGTGATGCGCTTCGAGATCAAGGACCAGGCCTGCTTTGCGGGGGCCGTCACCCGCGCCACGGCGCGTCTGCTGGAGTCCTTTCCCGTGCGGCGCGCGCCGTGAAGCTCTTGGATTGATCGAAGGTTCTTCGAACTGTAAGAAGACGTGTAACAATTGTTACAGGTCTTCTTACAGTTCAACCATCCCACGCCGCCCGGCCTCGCGCAACTCCGCGCAGCGGTGTTGCACAGCGAGGCGTCCGACGATTGCATCCCGCGTTCATCCACCGGTCACGTCTCGCTGTCACCCCCGCGTCGAAATGGTCCGAGGCTTCGCCGCGCTGACGGCTTTCCAGAAACTCGACCCTTCAGGTGTTCTGCGGGAAGGCTCAACGTTCAACGTGCACGTTCAATCCCAAGAAAACCGCGGAGCGGTTTTCCCAGCCTCCAACTCCGCCGCGGCGGAGATGGAGGCTCGCTGGTGCCTTGCCTTTGGGGATCGGCTGCGGAATAGTGCGCGGGTGAATTCGAGGGTGAACGAGTTGGCGGACGAGCTGGTGGCGTCGTATGCGCGCGTGGGCGGCATCAACCATCTGGACGGGAAAAACCTGCCCTCCAAGACGGCCATGGCGGGCATCACGCTGGACCTGCTGCGGCTGTTGTTCCCGGGCTTTTTCGACGAGCGGGTCCTGCATTCGTCCGAGCTGCGGCCCCAGGTGGACCGGCTGCTGACCTCCGTCGCCGAACGGCTCGAAACCGAGATCGGCAAGGCGCTCGAGTATTCGGTCGCCGACGCCACCACGAAACGGAAATTGCGCGCGATCCGGCGGGAGCTGACGCTGGAATTTCTGGGGTGCCTGCCGCGGGTGCGCGAGCTGTTGCAGACGGACATGGAAGCCGCCTACCAGGGCGACCCCGCCGCGCTGAGCCGCGAGGAAATCATTGTGGCCTACCCGTGCATCGAGGCCATCGCCGTCCAGCGGCTCGCCCACCAGCTCTTCCACCGGCGCGTCCCGCTCATCCCGCGGATCATGACGGAATGGGCGCATTTTCGGACCGGCATCGACCTGCACCCGGGCGCGTGGCTGGGAACCCACTTCTTCATCGACCACGGCACCGGCACGGTGGTCGGGGAGACGACCGAGATCGGCGATCACGTGAAGATCTACCACGGCGTGACCCTGGGCGCAAAATCCACCGCCGACGTCGAGACCTTGCGCGGCCGGAAGCGGCACCCGACGATTCGGGACCATGTGACGATCTACCCCGGCGCGACGATTCTGGGCGGCGACACAGTGATTGGCGCGCACAGCACGATCGGGGGCAACGTGTTTCTGACCACGAGCGTTCCAGCCTACTCGCTCGCGATCATCGAGGGAATCAGCGTCAAGGTCCTGAAAAAACGAGACCGCCTGCTGGACCCCAACGTCTAGCAAGGACCCATCCCCGCCGCCACGGCGGGGCTTCCCTGGTTCAGAAACTGGCACGAACATCGAACGCCCAACACCGAACGCCGAATATCGAATGCCCAAGAGCTCGCGCGCGGGCCATTGAATATCGTGTTCAGCATTCAGCATTCAGCGTTGGGCGTTGG
>JAFGQR010000133.1 GCA_016935555.1 Verrucomicrobiota bacterium | reverse complement strand
GGGGTGTGGTCGAGCGTGCTGGGGCTGGCCTGCGTGCTGGTGTCGGCGGCGGATGCGGGTGGGGCGACGTTTCCGTTGCGCTGGCGGTGGTGCAATCCGCTGCCGCACGGGGGGATTGTGGTGGACATGGCGTATTGCTCCGCGCTGCGCCGCGGAGTTCAGGTCGCCGAACGGGGCCAGGTGTATACGAGTGACGATTTGAGCCTGTGGCTGCCGCGGGACAGCGGCACGACGAACTCGCTTCGGGCCGTGACCTTCTTCGGAACGCGGATCATTGTCACCGGCGAGAACGGCTGTGTGCTGTATGCGGACGATGTGGACCAGTTCCGGTCCGGCCGGCTGTGGGACGGGCCGACGGAGGATTGGCTGGAGGCGGTGGCGGCGTCGCCGTCGCTGGTCGTGGCGGTGGGCGATTTCGGCGCGATCTACACCAGCGTGGACGGCGTCGAGTGGCATCGGCAGCCGAACGCGAACGAGCACTGGCTGCGCGGGGTGGCGTATGGGGGGGGCATGTGGATTGCCGTGGGGCGGGTTGGCACCGTGTTATGGAGCGCAGACGGCACGAACTGGGCGGCGCGCGTTTTGGGCGTCACCAACCATTTGAACCGCGTGCGCTACGCGGCCGACCGGTTTATGGCGGTTGGCGACCAGGGCATCTGTCTGGCGAGCACCAATCTTGGCGCGACATGGTCGGCCGAGATGACCGGTGCCAGCCGGGCCCTGGAGAACGCCTGTGCCGGCGGGTTGGACCAGATCGCGGTGGGTTATGATGAAGTGCGGCTCAAGGACGGTTTGGTGTGGGGCGACGAGCTTGGCAAGACCAACGGGCCGCCGGCGTGGACGTATTACGGAGCCATTGGTCTTCCGGGGTATTTTCTGATCGCCGGTCAATCCGGGATGCAATCCGAGGCGTACCAGACGAACAGCGCCCCGTATTTCTGGCTGACGCCGTATGATTCGGTGCGGCACTGGCTTTGGGACGTCGTGTATGCGTCGTTTCTCTACGTGGCGGTGGGTGATTTCGGCACGGTGATGACGAGCGGCAACGGGGTGAGCTGGACGCTGGAGTTGGTGCCGCCCTCGGTGACGAACAGCACTTTTCTGGGGGTGGGAGGCACGACGAACCTGCTGATTGCCGTGGGCGACGCCGGCAGCATGATCGTCAGCCCGAGCGTGGTTTCCAACGTGGTGGTCACCAACGTGTCCGGCGTCGTCACCCAAACGGTCAACTCGCTCGGTGTCGTCTGGCACGCGGTGTGGCCCCGGCCCACGACGTTCGACCTGCAGGGCGTGGCCGTGCTGACCAATGGGCTGTACGTCGTCACCGGCGGCAGCGGCACCGTGCTCACCAGCACGAACGGACTTGCGTGGACGTCGCAGTCCACCCCCGCGGCCTGCCTGCTCAGCAGCGTCACCGAGTGGCCCGGCGGACTGGTGGCCACGGGCGACGACGGCACCCTGCTCACCAGCCCGGACGGCGCGCACTGGACGTTACTGCCGCGCGTCACGACGAATTGGCTCTACCGCGTGCGGTATCTGAACGGCACGCTGGTTGCCGTGGGCGAGCAGGGAGTGATCTTGACCAGCACTGACGGCGTGGCCTGGACGGCCCGCGACAGCGGCACGCGCCGGTGGCTGAACGACGTTGTGTTTCTGGACGGCACCTACTTCGCCGTCGGCACCTTGGGCACGGTGCTGGCCTCCACCGACCTGGACCAGTGGACCTTTCAGGGCACCCTCACCAAGCAGAAAGCCCTGTACGGCGCCGCCACCGACGGGCGGCAGTTGGTCACCGTCGGGGTCGAAGGCGCCATTCTCCGAAGCTCCGTCGTGCCCGACCTCACGCCCATCGAGATCCTGGCCTTCTCGCGCATCGCCGGCACAAACGCCAACCCCAATCTGAACCTCTTCCTGTTCGGCGGCAAAACCGACCAGCGGTTCACCCTGGATCGATGCATCGGCCTCCAGACCCCCGCGTGGTCGGCCGGCAAAGCCCTCGAAATCTTCGATCCCGCCGGCGTTCTTTATTATGTGGAGAGGATCGCCGGCACCAACCAGCCGGCCCAGGAATACTACCGCGCCACCCTCCAGCCGTGACGACCCGCGCCCGCCGGCGCGGACTTGAGATTGCCGATCCCGCCGCAAAGGGCGCGAAAGACAACTTCTTTTCAGGACTTGACCCCCGCGAATTACGGCCCCGACAAGATGCGGGTGCGCTCGCGGTGATAATCCTCCGCCGTGATTTTGTCGCTGGCGTAGGCGTCCAGAAGCGCATCCAACTGCGCGCGTTTGGCGTTCGCAGAAGCGTCTGCGGCGGCGGGGGTGGCGGCCGGCGCGGGTGGCGAGACTGGGGCGGCAGTGGCGGGAGGCGGTTGGGGAGAGGCAGCCGGGGCGGCTGGCGCCGCCGCGGTGGGCGGCGTTTGGACCAGCGCCTGGGCTTCGGCTTCCAGCCGGCGCTGCGCTTCGCGGCGCGCCTCTGCCATGGCGTCGGCTTCCATCTTTTCGATTTGTTTGCGCGCGGCCGCATCGGCCCGGCTGGCGCGTTTGGCGGCTTCTTTTTCTCTGGCGATGGCGGCTTGTTCGGCCTTCTTGATGCGTTTCAACTCCTCGCGAGCCTGTTTCTGGGCCTGGGCTTGAGCCGTCGTCGAGCCGGCGGGGGCGGCCGCCGCGGCGGGCTTCGTCGTCTTGACGGCGCCGCTTGTTTCCTGGTCCAAGAGGGCGCGCGCCTGCGTCTCGGCGGCCGGAGACAGCCGGGGTGTCTCGCTGTCGGCCAAGGACGAGGCCTGGGGCGGCGTCGGGGCCGCAACGGGGCCAGGCGCAGGAACAGGCGCGGGGGCCGGGGATGGGGTTGGAGCCGGGGCGGACTCGGGTTCGGGCAGGGGGACTGGGGCGGGTGCGGTGGGTGCGGCGGGTGCGGTGGGTGCGGCGGGTTGGGTGGGCGGCTGCAATTCGGTGAGGGTGGAATCGAGCAGGGAGCGCGCCTTGCGTTCCTGGTCGGGCGGGAGCACGGACGCGCCCGGCACCGACGGGGCTGGCGATGAGGGAGTGGGGCTGGCGGCGGAGGGGGGAGATTGCGACGGCTGTGGGGCGGATGCGGCGGGCGGCACTGGGGTGGAGGGCTGGGGGCTGACGGGGTCCGGGGGGCGAACGGCATTCAGTTCCGCAATTTTCTGGCGCAGCACCTGGCGAGCGCGGGTTTCATCTTCCGGGGTGAGTGTCATCTCGGCTGGGGGCTGGCCCGGTTCGGATATCGCCGCGGGTGCTGCGGGTGCTGCGGGTGC
>JAFGQR010000132.1 GCA_016935555.1 Verrucomicrobiota bacterium | reverse complement strand
TCTGTTCCGCCACTGCGTGGCGGCTCCTGAACAAGACCTTCTTGTGGGGGGAAAACCGCCAAGCGGTTTTCCAGAGCGAGGCGCCGTCGCTTTCGGGCCGCTCGCCACCCCGCCTCCGTCTCGATGCCAACGGCCGCCTCGAACGGTCTGAGGCGCGCCTCGCTAGTGATGTGGTCGCTGAACCAAAACCAGATTTTGCCCGCGGGTAAGGGCGGCAACTTCGGGATGGTGCCGGCCTGCAAGTCGTCGTAGCTGATTTCCTCGCATTTCTCGTCCGAGCTGTGGCGGGTGACGGGGTGGAAGTTGGGCCAGTGGCGGGCGGGTTCGCCGCAGTCGCTGCCGCACCAGGCGTCTTGGGCGTCGTCGTTTTCATCGATCCAGGACGTTTCAATGGTCGAATTGGCCTGGAACACTGGTTTCTCGGTGACCAGGGCGCGTAGTTGAACCAGTCGCCGGTTGTCACGGGTTGCCAGTCGTCGCCGCCTTCGGGTGGTCCAAGCAAAACGGCGGTTTCGCCGTTGCTCTGGGCGTCAATCCAGCCGGCGCCGACAACTTCGAGCCAGGGCGGCCAGCGATGGTCGTTGGCGTCGGGGCAGTCTTCGCCGATGGGGGAAAGGACTTCTTGAACGCAAAGATTGGCTGGAACCCTTGGCGTGTTGGGCTGGTCGCGGCCGCCTCCTGCCCGGCGCGCGGCACCAGACGGCGCGTGGTCAATGGGTGTCGGGCAGGAACTCCTCGTGTTCGGTGCTGACGACGCAGTTGCGCTCGTCGGCCAGGTTGAAGTAATACACACGGGTGCCGGGCGGCAGGGTGGCGGTGACCCGGCCCTCGGGCTCGATTGGCGCGAGCATCGCCTGCCACTGGCGATCCTGCCAGCGGCCGGTGTTCGTCGTGGTGTTGAGATCCGCCTTCACGATGCGCGTCGCGGACGCGAATGTTGCCCACACTTCGGTGCCGTTCCTGCCCTGCCCTGTGATCCGCGCCAGGGGCGCGCCGTGCCGCAGGAGGCTGTCGGCGAAGACGTGCAGTTCGCGGGGGTTCTCGCCGGCCCCGCCATGGCCGTGCGGCATGCGGAGCCGCACGCAGAGGGTGCGCGGGCTTTTGGGGAGGCGATAGGACAACTGGAGGGCGTTCATGGTGTAGGCGAAGTCGTTGCTGCCCGTCACCCAGAGCAGGGGCATCGGGGCGGCGGGCAAGTAGGCGGACGGATCCCACCATGCCATCCAGCGGGCGGCGAGGTCGGGGCCGAGGCGGCTCACGCTGGCCGCGAAGCCGTGTTGGTCGGTGAATCCGCAGCCGTAAACGGGCATCGCCAGCTTGAACCGGTGGTCCACGCCGGCGAGGATGCACGTGAGGTAGCCGCCCCATGAAATGCCCGTCAGCCCGATCCGGTCCGGATCCACCTCCGGCAGCGAGCGCAACAGCGAGTGCGCGAGGATCGCATCGGCCACGGCATGGTAGGTCCATTGGTTGGTGCGCGGCCAGGCGATCTGGTCCCAGCCGCCCCAGCCGGGCGGGCCGCCCTGCTCGAGCCGGACCCACTTCCCATACGACCCCACCGGGACGCTGCCGCAGGTGTCCATGGCAATGGCGGCATAGCCGCGCTCCGTCCATAGCCGCACCCACTCGTCGAACGCGGTGCCGCCGCCGCCGTGGACCAGCACCATGCCCGGCGCCTTGCGTCCCGGCGTCGCCCGGGGCAGACCCAACCACGCAAACACCCGCGTCGGTTTTCCCTCAAACGGCAGCCCGTCGTAAAGCACCGCCCGCACCCCTTCCGCTTTGGGCCGCTCCGCCACTGTCCACCGGGGCGCCCTCGACAACGCCGCCATGTCCCACATCGGCCCGGTGACGCCCGCCGCCGCCCCGGCGCCAGCCCCGCTTGAGCCGGAAACGGCGGCGGCATCATGGGTGCGCGCGCGGGCGGGAGTCGGCCGGCCAATCGCCTGCGGTGCGGGCTGGGCGTTGGCGAGGCGGTGGCATGCAAGCGTCGCGACCGAGGTGACGATGCAGAAAACGATGCGGTTCATGGGAACATGCCGAGTTGGAGCCGGGACTGCAATCCGGCGCCAGTGTGCTCCGAAGCGAGGCGGGTTCGAGAAAAAAATCCCCAACCGCCACGCGCGCGCTGGCGCGACTCAGCAGCCGCTGTCCCCCCTTGCGGCTCATGGGAAGCCGCGATCCCGAGTGCTCTGCGGCACCTATCGCGCCCCTGAAACCGGTAGGGCGAGACTCCGTCGATCCCTAATTTCCCTTCCCCTGTTCTCGCATCACGACCTGCGCAGGCGGTTAGGCTCCCCGGAATGGCGGATTCAGGTTGGCGCAGCACCTGAGGAGAAGTATGGGCTCGACGGAGTCTCGCCCTACCGCAGTTGCCCTGCCTTCGGCGCGGAAAGATGGCAGAAACCCGCGCTTGCATTGGGGGTCGGCGATCCTACGCTGATCCGCCGGTGGGACCGTTCGACCGATGCCGCTTGACCATGACCAACTCCGCCGCTACGCGCGGCATCTGACGCTGCGCGACGTGGGCGTGGAGGGACAGACGAGGATCTGCTCCGCGCGCGTGTTGTGCGTGGGCGCGGGGGGGTTGGGCTCGCCGGCGGCGATGTATCTGGCCGCGGCGGGTGTGGGCCGCCTGGGCATTGTGGACGGCGATGCGGTCGACGTGTCCAATCTCCAGCGCCAAATCCTCCACGGCACGCCGGACCTGGGCCGGTCCAAGGCCGATTCCGCCAAGGCGATGCTGCAACGCCTCAATCCGCAGGTGGAGGTGGTGTCCCACGCGGTTCGTCTGACCCGCGCGAATGCGCCGGACCTCATCCAGCCTTACGATATTGTGGTGGACGGCACGGACAATTTCCCGGCGCGTTACCTGGTCAACGAGGCGTGCGTCCTGCTGGGCAAACCATGCGTGTATGGAGCCGTTTCGGGTTGGGAGGGGCAGGCCAGCGTGTTGGCGCCGCATCTGGGCGGTCCCTGTTATCGATGCCTGTACCCGGAACCGCCCCCTCCCGAGACCGTGCCGGCTGGCGGGGAACCGGGGGTATTGGGGGCGTTGCCGGGGATCCTGGGATGCATTCAAGCCACGGAAACCCTCAAGCTGATCCTCGGCCGGGGCACGCCCTTGATCGGGCGCCTGCTGCTGGTCAACGCGCTGGACATGCGGTTCCGAGAAGTGAACATCCGCCGCGACCCGCAATGTCCCGTGTGCGGCGCGCAGCCGGGGATCACGGCGCCAACGGATGCCCCGCCGGCCGGCGGGGCGACCGCACCGGCACCGGCGGCGGGCGGTCGGGAGGCGGCGACGGCGCCGGACATTCGACAGGCGCCGCGATGACGACTTTTGGCGGTGTTTGTCTTGGGTTGATTCTGCTGCGGGTATTGACGGCGCTGGGGCTGGAGCGGATCAACCAGCGGCACACGCGGGAGGCGGCGCGCCGCGGGCCGGCGTCATGGGCGGAGGTGATGGATGCGAGCACCCATGCGCGGTCTGTGGCCTACACGCTGGCCAAGAGCGGGTTTCACGAGGCGGTCATGCTTTACGGTGGGATTGTTTTGATCGCGGTCCTGTTCAGCGGGGTCCTGCCGTGGGGATGCCGGCAGTGGGCGGCGGCGCTGGGCAGTTCGAACGTGTCGCTGGGGCTGTTCGTGGTGGCGGTGGGGCTGGGGCTTTGCGTGCTGAACCTGCCGATGGCGGCGTATGCGCAATTCGGACTGGAGGAGCGGTTCGGCTTTAACACCATGACACCCCGGCTTTGGTGGGCGGATCGCCTGAAAGGCTGGGCCCTCAGCGCGGCGATCGGTTACCCGCTGCTGCTGTTCATTCTGGGAACCATCGCCTGGGCCGGTCCCTGCTGGTGGCTGTGGGCATGGGGCGCGGTGGTGGCGGTTCAATTCGTCCTTTGGATCGTCGGCCCCATCTGGATTCTGCCGCTGTTCAACAAGCTGACGCCGCTGCCGGACGACGACCTGCGCCGCACCTTGCTGGCCCTGGCTGACCAGGCAGGCTTTCCCGCGCGCAACGTCCAAGTCATGGACGGCAGCCGCCGGTCGCGCCATTCCAACGCCTTCTTCACCGGGTTCGGCCGCGGTCGCAAGATCGTGCTTTACGACACCCTCCTCGACCAGTTGAACGGGCGGGAACTGCAGTCCGTTCTCGCCCACGAACTCGGCCATTATCATCATCGTCACCTCCAGAAACTCTTCCTGGCCGGCGCGGCGGGCATGCTGGCCGGTTTTGGCGCCGTGGCGTGGCTGATTCGCCAGGACTGGTTCTACGAAGCGTTCGGTTTTGAGATCGGCCTGCCCGCGATCGGTTTGTTCCTCTGCGCCCTGCTTCAGCGGACGGTCAGCTTCTGGATCGCCCCCGTGGCGAACTGGTGGTCCCGCCGTTTCGAGTATCAGGCGGACGCGTTTGCCGCCCGGCTCATGGGCGAAACCGGATCGATGATTGCGGCGCTGCGCGGCCTGGCGGCGAAGAACTTGAGCAACCTGGCCCCCCACCCCCTGTACAGCCGGTTCCATTATTCCCATCCCACCCTGCGGGAACGGGAAGCGGCGCTCCAAAGCCGCGGCTCCTGACCTATTCCGATGCGCCATCCGGCTCCGATGCCGCCGGCGCGCGGGTGCCGACGCGCCGCACCACCCACTCGAACGTGACCATGATGTCATCGCCCGTGGTGATGGCGGGCATCCCGGGGATCTTGGGCGCGGGCGGCTGCACACCAAAGGCCGTCATCGTCAGCGGCGCGCCGCCATGGATCCTGAGCGTGTCCGCATCCCCCGGCTGGATCGACACCGGCAGCGTGACGGCATTGGTGACGCCGTGGATGGCCAACTCGCCCTGGGCGGCAAAGGGCGCACCGTTCGAGGCGCCGGGCTGCGGGGACGCCCAGGTGAGTCGGGTCAGCCGAAATTCCATGTTCCGGTAAGCCGCCTCTTCCATGTGCTGCCGATATACTTGGTCCATCTTCGCATTGTAGCTCTTCAGGCTCCGCACCGGAATCCGCACCTGGGCTCGCGCCGGCAACGTTCCGTCGCTCTGCAGGTCGACGCCCATGGGTTCCGGATCGAAACGGCAGCGCGCGTCCACTTCGAAGAACCCGGCAATGATCGGCGTTTCCATGCTCCAATCATGGATGCTGGACGTGCCGTCGATCCGGCACGCGCTTCCCTTGCCGGGCAGGGTTTGCTCATACCGCGTCCACGCGGGCACGCGTAACGACGCCGGCAACGGCGTCGACGATCGCGGGACCGACCGCAACATCCCTCCGCCGGCTGCGGGCGAGTCGGCAGGCAACACCGGCTTGCCCCATTCGAGGGACGAAGACGCCAATGCGGGCGGAGGCGACGTTGAGACGGCTTGGGGCGGAGGACGTTTTCCGGGAATGGACTGGTCCTGATTGCGTGCGCGTGCCGCGCGAGCATTGGCTTGTTCGATGGCTTCTTGGAGCCGGGCTTTCTCGGCCTGCCAGCGCCCCTGTGCACGGGCCAGTTCTTGGGCCTGAAGGTTGGAGAAATGGCGCGCCGTAAGATACCAGGTCACTGTTGCTGTCACCCCGATGAGCAGTAAATAGGCCAGTGCGTTCTTCATCGCGTCACCTTTGCAGCTTTGCAGGAATGACGCCGCGCATCCGACTGGTATTCGATGCGCCACCTGGGCTCGCGCCGCGACGCGGCAACCGCACCTGCCCGGCGAAGGAGCCGGGGCTCGACGGAGTCTCGCCCTGCCGGAATCCCTTGCGATTCACCCCCGCTTGGGCAACATTCCCGCGCATGTTCGGTCGCCACTCAAGCCGGGATTTTGTCGCCAGGCGCGCCACGGGGTTCCTTGTGGCGGCCAGCCTCGCGGGGCTGGCCGGCTGCGACGGGGACGACGTGCGCGTGTACCGGGCGCCCAAGGACCCGGCGCCACACGCGGCATCTGCCGATCCGTCTTCCGCCTCCCAGCCACCCCGGCAGCCGGCTTCGCCATCCCCGCAACTCGCCTGGACGGCCCCGCCGGGTTGGATCGACAAGGGCGCCGGCGGCATGCGGGCGGGCAGTTTTGCGATTCACGGCACCAACCAGCAGACCGCAGAGGTGTCGGTCATCGCGATGCAGACTTGGACCGGACAGGAACTGGGCAACGTGAACCGCTGGCGCGGCCAGGTGGGATTGCCGCGTCTGCGGGCCGAGCAACTGCCCCAACACACGGCTGCGGTGACCATCGCCGGCATTCAGGCGCCGTTGTTCGACATGGTCGGCCCCGCCCCCGGCAGCGGCAAGCCCACCCGCATCCTCGTCGCCGTCCTGCCGCTGGCACACGTCGCGTGGTACTTCAAGATGACCGGCGACGACGGGCTGGTCGCCGGCCAGAAAGCCGCGTTCACGGCCTTCCTCGAATCGGTGATCCTCGACCCGCCGACACCCCGGAATCCCTGAATGATCCGGACGCTGTTCAGTTTCTTTTCGTCGCTCAAGCTGACCTTTGTCCTGCTTTGCGCCGCCGCGGTTTTGGTGTTCGCGGGCACGCTGGCGCAAGTGCACCTGGGGCTTTACAGCACCCAGAACCAGTTTTTCCGCAGCTTGGTGGTGTGGTGGCACGTGCCGGGCACCGGCTGGCGGATTCCGGTCTTTCCAGGCGGCTACACGATTGGCGTGTTGATGCTGATCAACCTCGCGGTTGCCCATTTCCGGTATTACCGGGCGGGCCACAGGAAACTCGGCGTGGCGCTCATCCATGCGGGGATTGTGCTGCTGTTGCTCGGGCAATTCCTGGCCGACCTCCTCCAGGTCGAAACCCGCCTGCGCCTCACCGAAGGACAGGCCAAGTCTTATTCCGAAAACAACCGGATTGCCGAGCTGGCGGTGATGGACACCACCGACCCCGCCACCAACCGGGTCGTCGCCCTGCCCGCGTCCTGGCTGGCCCGACGCCAGAACATGGCCGTGCCGGAATTCCCGCTGACGCTCCGCGTGTTGGAGCATGTCGAGAACGCGCAGCCGGTGCTGGCCGTCGCCGAGTCCAACACCGTTCCCGTGCAAGGCATCGGCCGCCAACTCCGGTTCAAACCCCAGCCCGGCGCCACCAGCCCCGATGCCCCCACCATCCCCGCCGCGCTGCTCGAAGTGACAGGCGACGGCGTCCTGCTGGGCCGCTGGTGGGTGTCGACCTGGCTGACCGACGAGCGGCTGGCGTCGATGCTCGGGCGCGAGGCCGGCGCCGAATTGCGCCAAGCCCTCGCCCGACCCCAGGACTTCACCCACGCCGGACGCCGCTACGAACTGGCCCTTCGCCCCAGGCGCCACTATAAACCCTTTGCCGTCGAGCTCATCGACTTCCGACACGATAAATACCCCGGCACCGACATCCCCAAAAACTTCTCCAGCCGCGTCCGCATCCGCCACCCGGGCACGGAGGAAAACCGCGAGGTGCTCATCTACATGAACCATCCGCTCCGCTACGCGGGGGAGACTTACTACCAGGCCGACTTCGACCCGCAGGATCCGCGCGTGACGGTTCTTCAGGTGGTGCGCAATCCGGGCTGGCTGACGCCCTACGTGGCCTGCGTGCTGGTGTCCCTGGGCATGGCTCTGCAGTTCCTCACGCGCCTGGTACCGTTTGTCGGGACATGGAGGCGGGCATGAAGACGCTCTGGCGCATGCTGCCCTGGCTGCTGCTGGCGCTGTTCGCCGCCGAGATCGTCGCCGTGCTCCTGCCCCGCCGCGACGGCACGTTCCACGTTCGCGAATGGGGGCGGTTGCCGGCGCTGCTCAACGGCCGCATCCAGCCGCTGGACTCGGTCGGGCGCAACGCCCTGCTCCAGATCCGCGGCACGGGCGATGTGCCCCTCCAGGAAAAGAAAGCCTGGCAGTTCTGGAAACACCCGCCCAAGCTGCGCTCCTTCGAGTGGCTCCTCGAAGTCATGACCCGGCCCGAGCGCGCCGACCAGCGCCCCATCTTCCTGATCCATCACCCCGAACTGCTCGACACCCTCGACCTGCGCGGCAAGGGCACCGCAAGATCCGGTCTCCATTACTTTGCCTGCAACGACCTGAAACCCGTCCTGGCCGAGATCGAACAGCTTGGCCGAAGCGCCTACGACGCCCCCTCCCGCGACGCCTTTCAAAAACAGGCCCTCAAACTTGCCAACGCCCTCAACCTCTACCAACGGCTTAAACACAGCCTCCGCCCCGACCCCGGCGACCACTTCGCCCGCGACCTCGCCGACTTCGAACTGGCCATGCCCGCCGGCCTCGCCGCCGCCCGCGCCCGGGACCAGGGCAAGCCCTTCGACCAGGCGGCGTTCGACCGCCTCCTGGGGCACGTGAGCCGTTTCAACGAAATGGCCCGGCTGGCCTATCCCCTCCTGGTGCCCAGGCCGGACGCGGCCGCCTCCGACGAGCGATGGGCCACCATGGGCGCCGCCCTGATGGAATCGGTGCGCTCCGGCACAATCCATCCGGCCGTTCGACACCATGCGGAGATGGCCGACGCCTACCGGCACGACCGCCCCGACGCCTTCAACCGGGCCCTGGCCGGCTACCGGGCTTGGCTGGCGCCGCATTTCGCGAAGGAAGTGCGGAAAGGGCGCGCGGAATTCTATTTCAACCAGGTCAAAGCGTTCCTGCACGCGATGATCATCTACCTGGGCGCCTTCCTGCTCGCCGCAGGCGCACTCCTGACGCTGCACCTGGCGCCCGGCCTGTCCGAGGCGCTGCGCCGCTCGGCGTTCTACCTGGTGCTGCTCGCCGGCGCCGTGCACACGTTCGGACTCGTGTTCCGCATGGCGCTCGAGGGCCGTCCGCCCGTGACCAACCTCTATTCCTCCGCCGTGTTCATCGGCTGGGGCGCGATGGTCTTCGGCGCCCTCCTCGAACGCGTTTTCCGCCTCGGCCTGGGCAGCGCCGCGGCGGCGCTCAGTGGGTTTCTCACGCTGATCATCGCGCACAACCTCGCGCTGGGCGGCGACACGATGGAGATGTTGCAGGCGGTGCTCGACACCAACTTCTGGCTGACGACCCACGTGGTGGTGATCACGCTCGGCTACTCGGCCACGTTCATGGCCGGCTTGCTGGCCACCGGTTACATCCTCCTGGGACTCGCCACCCCCCTCCTTGCCACCCGCGTCGGCCATCTCAACATGGGCGCCATTCTCCACAACATGGTCTATGCCATCGTCTGTTTCGCCCTCCTCTTCAACACCGTCGGCACCGTCGCCGGCGGCATCTGGGCGGACCAATCCTGGGGCCGCTTCTGGGGCTGGGATCCCAAGGAGAACGGCGCGCTGATTCTCGTCCTGTGGAATGCGGCGATGCTGCATGCGCGCCGGGCCGGCCTGGTGCGCGAGCGCGGCTTCATGGCCATGGCCGTCTTCGGCAACATCGTCACGAGTTTCTCCTGGTTCGGCGTCAACATGCTCGGCATCGGCCTGCACTCCTACGGGTTCAGAGAAGCCGCCTTCCCATGGCTGCTGCTGTTTGTCGCCAGCCAGCTCCTCATCATCGGCCTCGCCTTCCTGCCCCGGCCAAAACCGCTTACCCGCGCTTTCGGCGGGAGCGGTGGATCTGATTGATTCCGCCCGGGCCCCAGTCTTCGTTCTTGACGCTGGAACCGCGGAACACCGGCGCGATGAGTTCCTTGTCCCAGGCGTCGAGCGCGGCTCCGAGGCGCCGCGCCACGGCAGGCTGCCCGGAGGCGAGGTTGTGGCGCTCGCCGCTGTCTGCGGCGAGATCGTAGAGTTCATCCGGCTTGTCCCTGGACCGGACGAGTTTCCAATCGCTGTCGCGCACGGCCCAGCGCTGGTTGCCGCCCACCCGCCAGAACAGCCGCGGGTGCGGCCGGCCGCGGAGCTCGCCGGCCAGGTAAGGAACCACGTGGACACTGTCGTATGTGCGGTCCGCCGGCATCGGCACCCCGGCGCACGCGAGCGCGGTGGCGAACACGTCGAGGGAGCTGACGGGCGGGGCGTAGTCCGAGGCGGCAGGCAACCGGCCGGGCCAGCTCACGAGGAAGGGCACGCGCACGCCGCCTTCGTACAGCTGGCCCTTGTGCCCGCGCAACGGGGTGTTGTCGGACGCGTTCACCTCGGGCCCCCCGTTGTCGGAGAAGAAAAACACCAGCGTGCGCGACTCCTGGCCGGATTGTCGGACCGCATCGAGGGCCGCGCCGATGGCGTCGTCCATAAGGCTGACTTGGGCGGCGTATTTGGCGCGGTTGGTGTTCTCGAGATGGGCGAACCGGGCGAGGCGCTCCGGGGTGGGCTGGTGCGGGGTATGCGGCGCGTTGAACGCCAGGTAGAGAAACCACGGGTGCGCCGTGTGGCGTCTCACGAAGGCGGCGGCTTCGTCTCCAAACGCGGTTGTGAGATGGCGGGTGACGTCGACGGGCCCGCCGTTGCGTTCGAGGGGCAGGGTGTATTGGCGCTGGTTGGGTTTCCACCGGTCATACTGGTGGCCCCCGCCGATGAAACCGAACGTCTCCGCGAATCCCCGGCGGCCGGGCGCGTGGGCCGGCGAGGCGCCAAGATGCCACTTGCCAATCCAGCCGGTGACGTAGCCCGCGTTCCCGAGGTGTTCCGGCAGCAGCGTCTCGGTCAGCGGCAGACCCTCCTTGGGGTCCAACGGGTCGTAGACGGGATTGAACTCGTGGCCGAAGCGCTGCTGGCAACGGCCGGTCATGAGCGCGGCGCGGCTCGGGCTGCAGAAGGGGTGGGTGACGTAGCCGCTGGTGCAGCGCACGCCAGAGGCCGCCAGCCGGTCGAGGTGGGGCGTCGGGATGTCCTTGCATCCATTGAACCCGGTGTCTGCGTACCCATGATCATCGGACACCAAGACGAGGATGTTGGGCTTGACAGCCGCCGAGGCGGCCCAGGACAAGCCCAGCAGGCACGGGAGCAGAACACGAAAGCATGACGTCATAACACAAACCCTCAGGCGTGCGGCCATGTCCGCGCCGCCTCCCGCCTCGGAGCCGGCCCGGCGAATCGCAGTTCCGTTCACACCCACGCCCGCCGTGGGCGCCCGCGCGATTCGGAGCGGGACGATCAGGTGGTGAAAGCGGCAGATTGGGGATGCACAAGCCGGGCGAAATCGGCGCTGGCCATCTTGATGATTTCGGTGTGTGTCCCGGCGTTGAAGGCGATTTCGGGTTCCTGCAGGAGGCTGGGGGCCACGTAGGTCTCGAGACCGTAGAGGTTGCCAAAGGGCGGCATCGCGCCGATTTCGCAATCGGGGAACAGCCCCTGGAATTCCTCCTCGGTTGCCAGCTTGACCTGCTCGGCCCCGAGCGCCTCGCGCAAGTCCGAGAGGATCACTTTCCGGTTGGCCGGCAGCACCACCATCGCGGGCTGCTGCTCAATCTTCACAATCACCGCCTTCGCCATGTCGCGCCCCGAGATGTGCGCCGACGCGGCGATTTCCTGGGCCGTGTAGGCGGGTGAATGTTGGATGCTGATGTAACGGATCTGGTGTTGGTCGAGGTAATCCTTGAGTTTTCTGGCCGGCATACGCACTCCTTCCCCGGGGCCTTGCCCTGAAACGCCGCGTCGCGGTGGCGTCTTCAACCCGTCCGGCAACCTCAGTCAAAGAACATCGGAACTGCCGGTACCGCCTGCGCCCGCTCCGTGCCGGCCCCGTCGCCACCAACTTAACGTCCGTCGGGCAAATGTAAAGCGGCACCTCTGCGCTGCAATCGCTCCCCGATCCGACTCCAACACCGCACCGGCCACGTCGAATACCCAACGCCGGAACCGACGCGGTCCCCTCGCTCGCCCGGGCGCCATGGGGCTTCTTGCGCCTTCCTGTTGCGCTCTTGCGCCGCCAGTTGGTCATGGCGTCCCGGACGATGCCGCGGCGCGGAGCAGCGAAGGCACGTTCACCGGCGTTCCGCCCCGCCGCTTGCTTTCATCGGCGGCTTCCATGAACGCGAACAGTTCCAGGGTTTCGTCCGGCGACACCGGCGCGACGCGGCTTTCGAAGAACTTCATGATCTCGCGCACGAGCGGGGCGTAATCGCCGCTGCCCTGCTGCTCGGCCACGCCCTTGGTGCCGAAGACGGTGACCTGATGCGGCGCGGGCCCGCCGCGCAGTCCCACGAGCGTGCCCACCCGCCCGCTGGACCACGTGCCGGTCACCACGTCCGTGTTCGGCGTGGCCACCCGCACCACCGTTTCGCAGCCGGTGCCCAGGATCGCAAACAGCGCCTCCGCCGGATGCACGCCGTACCAGAACAAGTCCGGGTGATGCGGTTCGAGGTGCGCCGGCCCGTAGGAAATGACCGCCCGGACGGCTCCGACGTCCGCGCGTTTCACCTTTTGCAGGCTTTCGTAGAAGCGGTAGGCGGAGGAGCTGAACACGGGCACGCGGCGTTCGCGAGCCAGGCGATAGATCTGGACCGCGTCGCGCAGCGAGCCCGCCACCGGCTTGTCGATGAACAGCGGCTTGCCGGCCTCGAGGACCGGGCGGGCCTGGGCGAGGTGGGGCCGGCCGTCAACGCTCTCGAGCATGACCGCGTCCACCCGGGCGCACAGCGCTTCAAGAGTCGGCACGATCACCACCCCAAACCTCTCCTCCAACTGCCGCGTGTACCCGTCCACACGCCCCGCGCTGCTTTCCAAATCCGGACTGCCGCCCTTGAACGCCGCCACCACGCGCCCGCCCGGCACATGGTTCTTGTGGCCCGGCTCGTTCAACAAGCTCGTGAACGCCACCACATGCGACGTGTCCAGCCCAATCATCCCAATCCGCAGGTCCGCCGCCGCGCTGGACAGGACCAGACTTAACCCTCCGACAAGAACGGCATCCACGCGAAAGTTCATGCGGACAGTATGAAGACCAAGCCGCGCGCCATGGCAAGCGCGGAGTTGACCCCGGCCCCCTTCCAAAAGCGCTGCGGGGGCTTGCTGCCGCGACGCAGCCGGGCCCGGCGCGGCAGTGCCGGGCGCCCCGGAGGCGCCAGGACCGCCCCCCGGTTTGACCGCGCTGGAATCGCCAGGCACGGACACGCATCATGCCTCCGCCGCAGGCAACCTTCCGAAAACATCAGTTGCGCCCCGGGCACCCTTCGGCCAATCTCCCTCCGGACCATGCATCCATCACACGCCTCCATCCCGCACCGGGTCTTCCTCACCCGAAGCGTTGCCGCCTCCGCTTGCGCTTGCGCCGGCGCCGCGAGCGCATGGCCCGCCCCGGCCCCCGCCCGTCGCCCGGCCATCGGCAGGCCGCGAGGAGTGCCGGCCGCCGAGGATGCGTTGCCCACGGGTTGGCGGGGCAAGCTCGCCCTGAACCGGTTGACCGGCGGCAGCAGCCTGCTCAGCGGCCGGTGTCATCCGCGCGCGCAGGCGCGGCTGTCCTGACCTCTCCCGATGAAGCCGTATCTCGAGCTGCTCCGGCACATTCTGGAGCATGGAGTGACGAAGGACGACCGGACGGGGACGGGCATCCAAAGCGTTTTCGGGGCCCAATTGCGCTTCGATCTCGCGGCGGGATTTCCCCTGGTGACGACGCGGAAGGTGTTTTTCAAGGGGATCATCCACGAGCTGCTGTGGTTCCTCGCGGGCGACACCAACATCCGGTATCTCCAGCAGCACAAGGTGCACATCTGGGACGCGTGGGCGGACGAGCAGGGCAGCCTGGGGCCGATCTACGGGGCGCAGTGGCGCGCCTGGGAAGCGCCGGATGGACGGCGCATTGACCAGATGGCCCAGGTCGTCCACCAACTCCGCACCAATCCCAACTCCCGCCGCCACGTGGTCAGCGCATGGAATGCCGCGGTCCTGCCCGACGAACGCCTCAGCCCCCAGGCCAATGTGCGCGCGGGACGCTCGGCGCTGGCGCCGTGCCACACCCTGTTCCAGTTTTATGTCGCCGACGGGCGGCTCTCGTGCCTGCTTTACCAGCGCAGTTCCGACACGCCGGTGGGTCTCGTGTTCAACATCGCCCAATACGCTCTGCTCAACTGCCTCGTGGCCCAGCAGTGCGACCTCCACCCCGGCGAGTTCATCTGGATCGGCGGCGATTGCCACATCTACCTCAACCAGGTCGCCGGCGTGCGCGAGCAGCTCCAACGCCAGCCCCGCCCCCTCCCGCGCCTGCGCCTCAAGCGCCGCGCGCCGACCCTTTTCGAGTATCGTTTCGAGGATTTCGAACTGGTCGAGTATCATCCCCACCCCGCCATCAAGTACCCGGTGGCGGTGTGACCGCCCGCGCGCGGCCCGTGTTCACGCAATCGTAACAGAACCGCCATGCCGCCGTAACAGCCCCGGAGTACATCCGCCCTGTGGCCGATCCGGCGGCTGGTGGATTCCGCGCATGACCGACCGGGAACCATGGGCACAGTCCGAGGTGAGAAAGGCCCTGACAACCATGGGCGCCTGCCGGCGGGACATTCCCGCGGGGGGGGGATACTCTGTGGGGGCGGAGCTCGAGTCGACCCAGATACGGGCCGGGGTGTTCGACGCATCGGGCTGCCTGCTTGGCAAGGCCCAGCGCAGCCCCAAGCCCGAACGGGGCGCGGAAACGGTGATGCAGCGGGTGGCCCGTTGCATGGCGGACGCGGTGGACGAGTGCGACCTGGGATGGGGCGGGATTGCGGGGGCGAGCCTGGGGATTTTCGGCAACGGGACGGGAGCGAAAGGCGATCCCGGTGTTTTGCGTGCGGGGATGGAGGCGGCGCTGGCGGCGCAGGTGCCGGTGCCGGTGCGGGTGGAGTTGGCGGAGCGGTTGGCGGCATTGGGCATTCACGCGATCGAGCTGGAGGGAACGCCCGGGATGGTGGTGGTGCTGGCGTGTCTCCCGGAGTTGCACGGCGTCTTGCTGGTGAACGGCGAATTCCCCGCCGCCGAAGCATGCAAACCGCTGCGGGGGATCGTCGAGACCGCGCGACATGCATTGGGCGAGGCGTTGCCGGATCCGGCGCTGGGGCTGTGGTCGAGGAAAGACTTGCGGAAGGCTGCGCGGCATCGGGAGCCACGGGTGCGGGCCTACGGCCGGGTGCTGGCGGAGCGACTGGGTGCGGCGGCTGTCCAGGTGGATGCGGCCTATCCGGCAGAGCGCATTGTGCTTTCGGGCGGAGTGCTCGACGAGCTTCGGGGCGAGCTGCTGCCGATCGTCCTGGAAACCGCGCGGCGCCAGGGCCGTGAGCTCTCCGCAAAGCTGGCCATTTCCGAATTGGCCGACAACGCGGTGCTGGCCGGGGGCGCGCTGGCCGCGCTCGGCGCCGTTCGGCCCGGTGATGCGCGCAGTGCATCCGGGGGTTGACGGTGGCGGAGCGCCGTGCCGCAGCCACGCGGCGGCTGCGGCAAGAATCCACGGCACCCGTCATGTCGTCGCTGCGCGATGGGCCCATCGGAATCGCCGGGCGGGGCGCTGCCCGATTGACAAACCACGGATCTCCAACCATGCTGGGGGGCCTATGAACGCCGCGACGAAAACCTGGGTGCTCGTGGTTGTTTTGGCGTGCCCCGTCTCGGGGAGGTTGCTCAGCCAGGATGCTGTTCCTCCGCCCGCCCCCGCCCCTCGTCCGGCTGCCGTGAGCGCTCCTGCGGCGCCGCCGGCGGCGCCACCGGCAGGGGAGGTCCATGCGGCCACGGCCTACCACCTGAGACGCCCCGCGCCGCCGGTGCGGAGGCTCGAGTATGACGGCGCGCTGATGCGGTTGCGTTCACGGGCGCGGCGCGACGCGTTGACGCGTGCGCGCAATGCGGAGGAAGCGAAGTGGCGGGAGGGGGTGGACAACGTGAGTTTCGATCCGATGACAGGCCGGCCCATGGGGGTGCACGTGTTGGTGATTCGGTATTAGCCCGCATTTCTCACCGCCCTTTGAGAAATGCAGGCTGGGCGCGACTCCCGCGGTGTGCGGGCGTGAGCGGTGTCGCGGATAGCGCCCGGCAGACGGCATGCCGGAAGTGGGATGCGGAGCCGGAGGAACTTGTTTATGGAAACCAGATCGCTTGGTGCACTCCAAGGCGTGCGGCCTCCTGCGGTGGCCGGCGCGTTCTATCCCCACGCTCCCGGCCCGCTGCGGCAGGCGGTGATGGATTATCTGAAGGCGGCTGAGGGCGGGTCCTGGCCGGAGACGGCGACGAAGGCGCTGATTGCACCGCACGCCGGTTATGTCTATTCCGGGCCGGTTGCCGGTTCCGCCTTTGCGCGGGTGCGGCAGGGGCGTGAGATTCGACGGGTTGTCCTGCTGGGGCCATCGCACCGGGTGGCGTTTCACGGATTGGCACTGAGCAGCGCGGCGCAGTTTGCGTCGCCGCTGGGGCAGGTGGCGGTGGACGCCGATGCGGTGCGCCGGCTCGAGGGGCTGCCACAGGTGCGGGTGTTGGACGCCGCCCATGCGGGGGAACATGCGTTGGAAGTGGAGCTGCCCTTTTTGCAGGTGCTGTTCCCGGCGTTCAGCCTGGTCCCGCTGGTGGTGGGGGACGCGACGGACGAGGCGGTGGGCGAGGTTCTGGAGTTGTTATGGGGAGGGATGGAGACCCTGGTGGTGGTCAGTTCCGATTTGAGCCATTTCCACGAATACGCCGTGGCGCGGCGTCTTGACGCGCAGACCGCCCTGGCGATCGAGCAGGGTCGCCGCGAAGACATCGGCGAGGACCAGGCTTGCGGGCGCATTCCCATTCGCGGGCTGTTATGGGCTGCACGCAAACACGGCCTGGCCGCCCGGACGCTGGATCTGCGCAACAGCGGCGACACTGCCGGCCCGCGCGACCGGGTTGTGGGTTACGGCGCATTTGCGTTCGGCCGGGGGTGAAGCCGCCGCGGGTGCGGCGGATGGGATTCAAGGGGCGAGTTCCCTGACGAAGACGTTTTTGATCCGGGGGGCTTGGTTTGCGGGTGGGCTTGGGGAAGGGGCTGGGTTATTGAATGAAACAAACAGGCATCGGCAACATGGGAGAATTACATGCAAATCATTGATCAGTAATCAGATGCGATTTGTTTTGCCCCCCGGATGACGACGATTTGCCGTTGACGCTTCGAAGGGCCTCGCCCTAATCTATGTGGGTTTGCCACCGCCTTGCATGGTGCAAGACCGCGGATACTCGATTCATCTTATGGCCGAAGGATACTGTGTTAAGTGCAAAGCCAAGAAACCGATAGCCGACGCGGTTGAGGAAATCATGAAGAACGGGCGCAAGGCGATTAAAGGCCGGTGCCCGACCTGTGGGACGGTGATGTTCAAAATCCTGGGCGGCAAAGCCACGGTAGCGGCACCTGCGGCCCCGCAGGCGCCACCGGTCGAGGCTGGGGGATCGGTGACGGCGACAGGGTCCGAGGGGAGCGAGGCACCTTCCGAGGGCGGGGACGTCAAAAAGCCCGAGAACTGACAAATCTAATTATGCCTCAAGAACTTGCATACGTCATCATCACCCCATACACCATTTCCAAGTCGCGCACGGGCGGGGTGCTGGCGCGTTTGCTGGCGCGCACCGGGTTGGACCTGACTGGGGCGCGGATGTTTGCGCCGAGCCGCGAGTTGGTGGAGCGCTATGCGGATCTGATTATTTCGGACGAGGACCCTCAAGACAAGCGGGTGCAGGAGCAGATTCGGCGTTATGTGCTGACCCGCCTTGGGCCCGACACCCGGACGGGTCGGCGGCAGCGGGTGATGCTGCTCCTTTTTCAGGGCGAAGACGCGGTCCGCCGTGTCCGCGAGGTGGTGGGCAACATCAGTTTTGATCGCCGCACCGGCGAGTCCATCCGCGACACTTACGGCGACCTTATTGCGAACGAGGACGGGAGCGTGGGCTTTTTCGAGCCTGCGGTTCTGGCGGCTCCCACGGCGGCGGAGGCGAAGACCAAACTGCTCCTTTGGACGGAGTATTCGGACGCGGACGGCGGTTTGCTGGAGAACACCATTGCGTATCGCGAGGGGGAGAAACCCGAGCGGACGCTGGTATTGATCAAGCCGGACAACTTCCGGTTTCCGTCGGGGCGTCCGGGCAACATGATCGATTTCTTTTCGCGCACGGGTCTTTACATTGTGGGGATCAAGCTGCACCGGATGAGCGTTGCCGACGCGGTGGAGTTTTACGGGCCGGTGAGGGAGGTCTTGCGCACGAAGTTGAAGGACGTCGTCGCGGCCCGGGCCAGGAAGGTGCTGGAGAAGGAATTGGTGTTCACGCTGCCGGAGTCGGCGGTCGCGCAGTTGGGCGAACTGCTCGGCCCGCTTTACGGCGACAGCCAATTTGAGAGCATCGTGAAGTTCATGTCGGGCGGGACCCCGGCGGAGTGCACGACTGCGGAGCAACAGGCCCCCGGCAGCCAGAAATGCATCGCCCTGGTTTATGAGGGGGTGGATGCCGTGGGCAAAATCCGCGCCGTGCTCGGGCCCACCGACCCGTCCAAGGCGCCGCCCGGGTCGATCCGGCGTGAGTTCGGGCAGACCATCATGGTCAATGCGGCTCACGCGAGCGATTCCCCGGAAAACGCCGTGCGCGAGATGCGCATCGTGGGCGTTGACGAAAACAATTTCAAGGGGGACGTCCTGGACTTTTATCAACGGCGCTCCTCGTAGCCGTCCACGACGAACCGGCGGATGATCTGCAGTTCCTCTTCGCCGGCGATGGTGTGTTCTTTGGGGAACTCGTGCCACTCGATGCGGAGTCCTTCCGCCTTGAGCTGTTTCACCTGTTGCTGTGTGCCTGGGAAGGGAATCAGCGGGTCATACGTGCCGTGCGTCATCAGCACACGCTGCTGCCGCGCCACCGGCGACAGGTCGGCCAGGAGTTTGCCGGGGTTATGGACATAGCCGCTGATGCCCACCATGCCCGCAAACCGCTTCGGATAACGCCAGCCCGTCTCCAGCACCATGAGGCATCCCTGCGAAAACCCGAACAACACCGTCTGGTCCGCAGGCATCCCTTTGGACGGCTGCTGCTCGAGCAGTGCGACCAGCAACTGCCGGCTCCGCTCGATCCCGGCGTCGGCGTCCCCCATGAAGTCGTACCAGCTGTAGCCGCCATAGTAGTCGTCCGGGGCGTTCACGAGAAGGTAGTTCATCCACGGCAGTTGCAGGGCCGACGGGAGCCAGCGGTAACCCGCCGTGCTGTCGCCCAAGCCGTGCAGCACCACCATCAAACGCGCCGAGTCTCCGGACACTGCCGGAATCCACTCCGTCTCAAGCATGCCCCCCAGAAAACCCGAATCGCCTCCCCGGTTCAAGTCTCTTCAGCGGCCGCGCCCCGGAGTGTCGAGAGATTTTCCGGAATAAACCAGAGGCCAGCCGGGTCGCATTGGCAGAACGCGGCTGCGGGTGGGGCAACGCAACAGCCATCGCACACGCCCCGCAGCCTGTGCGCCGCACCAGATGAAAGACAGCGCTTATGAACATGAACACACGAATCTTGAAACGGGCATTCACCCTGATTGAACTGCTGGTGGTCATTGCGATCATCGCGATCCTGGCGGGCTTGCTCCTGCCGGCGCTGGCCAAAGCCAAGGCCAAAGCCGCCCAGGTCGCCTGCATCAACAACATGAAACAGATCGCCTTGGCCTTCACCATGTGGTCGACCGATTCCGACAAGCAGGGCCTGCCCTTCCGGGTGCCTGCCGAGGAGGGTGGTAACAAGGGATTGGCCAGCGGCATGCAAAACAACCTCTGGTTCCAATACGCCTGGATCTCCAACCAGCTGGTGTCCCCGAAAATCCTC
>JAFGQR010000131.1 GCA_016935555.1 Verrucomicrobiota bacterium | reverse complement strand
CGCGCAGACCCACGGCCCTCTCGATGAACACCCACGGTTTGTGGCTCCTGCGCACCTCGAACAGTCTGAGCCCGCGGCTCGCTAGGGCTTGTAGATGGCGAACTTGCCGCGCTTGACGGTCAGCATCTCGAACGCGCTCAAGTCGAGGCCGGTGTGGTCGGTGGGGGAGAAGTTGTAAATGCCGGCGGTGCCCACGAATCCTTTGAGGTTCTCCATGGCGTCACGCACCTTGCGGCTTTCAACCGAGTTGGCTTGGCGGATCGATTCGACCACAATCATGAGCGCGTCGTAGGCGTGGCCCCCGAAGGTGCTGACATCCTCCTTGTATTTGGATTCATACTCCTTCTTGTATTCGGCGAGCACCTTCTTCTGGGGGTGTTTTCTGGGCAAATCGTCCACCACCAGCAGCCGGCCGGCCGGGAAGAGAATCCCCTCCGCCGCGACGCCGGCTTGCTCGACGTATTTGGGGTTGCCGAAGCCGTGACTTTGGAAGAGGGGCACCTCCAGGCCGATCTGTTTCATGTTCTTGGCGAGGATCGACTGCGCCGGCACGATGGACCAGTTCACCACAGCCTGCACGCCCGGCGTGCCTTTGACCTTGGTGAGAATGTCCGTCAGGTCCGTGGCCGCCTTGTCATAAACCTCGTTGACAACGATGGTGATCCCTTCCGTCCCCGCGATGTCTTCCAGCTGTTTCTTGCCCGCGACACCATACCCGTCGTTGCTGCTCACCACGGCAATCTTCTGGATCTTCTTGTCCTTCATGGTCCGATAAATCCACGTGACCGCCTGGCTGTCCTTTTGCGGGGATTTGAACACGTATTTGGCCACCGGATTGACGATCACCTCCGCCGCCGCACACGACATCAGAACCGTCTCGTTCTCCTCGCATAGCCCCTTGATCTGCATCGTCTCCCCGCTCGTGGACGGCCCGATAATCGCCACCACTTCGTCCTCCTCGATCAATTGTCTCGCAAACGACACGGCCTTCTCAGGACTGCCCGCGGTGTCTTTCACGATGATTCGCAGCGGACGCCCCAACACCCCGCCACTCGCGTTGATCTTCTGCACCAGCATCTCCACCGTGCGCGCCTCCGGCGCCCCCAGAAAGGAGGCGGGGCCGGTGACGGAGAACAGGGCGCCGATTTTGATCGGCGGTCCGGAAGGGGCGGCCATGCCTTCGAAACTCCAGAGCCCAAGAGCTGGCAACACCGCGCTGATGATCACAGGAAGAAGTTTTTTCATATTGCAACGTTTTGTGGTGGCAGACGATAACCCGTTCCCCTGAGGCCGCAGGCATCCAAGGGACCATGACCGCCCGCAGGGTGCCAGAACGCGCAAGGCATTGTCAAGCAGTGGGGCGGCGAAGAGAGGACGTTAAAACGTTGGGTTCGGCTCTCGGGTATGAGCGGATGCGATCCGGAAGGGTGGGCGGCTGGAAGCCTGCGACAGAAAGGTCCGGCCTGAAAGGGGCAGTGCGACACAGCGCGTCGTCGCGTTTGGCGAACCGGGTTGGGACGGGCTGCTGGGGCATACTTCCCATTGATGGCCGTTGGGTGGGGAAATTTTGGCGTTTTCACCCAACGTTGGGAGCGCATGGGAGGTGACATGGCGCTGTTTGTTGTGCTTGAAGCTGTTGTGGGCGAACCGCCTGTGGCGGTCGGCCGGCAAATGGCACGGAGTGTGCCTCCTCATTTTCAATTGTAGCCGCCATCCCGGTGCACTATAAGGAAGCAGCAGCGCACGAGCACGCCGGGCGCCGGGATCGTTATGAAGATTTGCACGAACATTCTTTCGGTGAGCTTGGCCGCCGGGCTGTGTGCGGGCGGAGCCGCCGTCCACGCGCAGACGAACCCGCCCAGCGCCCTGCCGGCTGCGGGTTCCGAGGCTGGGGCGGGCGACGGCGGCGGCACGCTGTCGACGAGCCCTGCGGACGCGACGATCACGCGCGACGGCCAGGTGCTGGTGCCTGTCAAGCCGGCGGAATTGGGCAGCGTGGTGGGGGTCGCCCTCGAGCGGCCGGTCGTTCCCGAACACATCGCGCTGACCCCGGAACTGAGGGAGCGGTTGCGGCGTTTTGAACGATACCGCCAGGATTACCTCGCCCGGCAGGAGGCGCTCCGCAAGAAGTTTCTCATCGCCACCGACGACGACCGGGCCGCCATCCGGCTGCGTCTGCAGCGTCTGCGCGAGCAGTGGCTGGAACGGACGCGGGCCTTGCGCCAGGAGTTTCATGAACGGCAGCGCGAGCTGCTGGACAAGCTGAAAGAGCACCAGGACGTCATCCACAGCACACGCGAGGAGGCCCGGGATGCGGTCCGGGACCAGATGCTGGACCAGCGCCGCGAACTTCGCGATCAACTCCAGGAGGAAGGACGCCCGCGATAAGCGTTTGACGTTTCCACCCCCGTCCACATAACCCGACCCGCCCAGCCCATTGTTCATCATGAGGCTTTCGAGTGGACGGCGGCGCGGGGCACCATGGAACCGAATAATGGCCGCTACCCTTCTCGGATTCTCCAGGCTGCACTCGTGGAGTGAGCCGGCGCGCGCGGGCGTGCGCTCGCCGTCCGGGGGGACCGAGACGGCGTCCGAAGACGACCTGTGGGATCTTGCGGAAGGGTGGGGGATTCTGGCGCTGCCGGAGGCCGGGGGTGCTGCTTTGGGGGGGCCGTCGCTGCCGTGGTGGGATCACGTCGTCTCGCTGGAGGCGGGGGGGCGGTATGAGCATGAGCGGGTCTGGTCGAACCTGGAAGTGGACGCCTGTGCGGTGAACACGTGGACCGGCGGGCTCAGCGCCGAGTTCCCGCAGGGCACCGGCGCATGACCACCGTGGTTTCCCTTCGAACGTTGGTGTTCCGCGCGCGGCGGTTGCCCGCACTGGTGGTGGGGTTGGCGCTGGCAATCCTGGCGGTGGCGATTGGCTTGACCACGTGGCAGGTGCGCGCCGGGATTCGGCAGCAGATTGCCCGCCGCGACGGCGAGGTGCTGCACGCGGTGGTGCTTCGCGAATACGAGAGCGATGTCGCGCAGGGCCTGGCCGGCCCCATCAGCGATGTGGGCAGCCAACTCAACGCGGTGCTGCGCAGTTCGCAGCTCAAGGGCGTGCTGGGCATCCGCCTCTTCGACGCCCGCGGACGGTTTGTCGAGGCCTTTCCCCCCTACGTGCGCGAGGGCACGCTGGATCCGCCGGATCTGCCCGCCTTGAACCGGCTGCGGCCCGTCTGCCATTTTCGCCCGCACCAGCCCGCCCGGACGCTCTTCTTTGCGGAGTCGGAGTCCGCGGTGGAAGGCGACCGTCTGCCGGTATTGGAGGTTCAGGTGCCGCTGCATGCGTCCGGCGATCGCCGCGCGGCGGGCATTGCGCAGTTCCTGCTGGAGGGTCACAGCATCGCGCTCGAATACCGGCGCCTGGACCGGCAGCTCATGGGGCAGGCACTGCTCGTCTTTGCGGTCGGGGGCGGGTTTCTGGCGGCGGGGATGTGCTGGGCGTTTCGCCGGCTTCGCGCCGCGCAGCGGCTGCTCGAGGAGCGCAGTGAGAACCTGCTTCGGGCCAACCGGGAGCTGGCGCTTGCCGCCAAAACCTCCGCCTTGGGCGCCGTCACCGCCCACCTCATCCACGGCCTGAAGAATCCCCTGGCGGGACTGCAGCATTTCATGAAAGCGCACGGGACGGGAACGGACGAGGAGGCGGCGGCCGACTGGGAGCAGGCGGTGGCGCTGACGCGGCGGATGCAGGGCATGATCAACCAGATCGTGACCGTGCTGCGCGAGGATCAAACCGGCGTCGCCTACGAGATCTCCGTGCGTGAACTCCTGGATCTCGTCCGCCAGCAGGTGGATCCCATGACGCACACGGCGCAGGTCGGGCTTGTGGTCGAAAGCGGCATCGACCGGGACCTGCCGAGTCGCACGGCCCACCTCGCGGCGCTCATCCTCGCCAACCTCGCCCAGAACGCCATCGAAGCCTCACCCCGCGGCGGCACCGTCAGCATCACCACCCCCGGGCCGGCCGATCCCCTCACGTTTGAAGTCCGGGACGAGGGTCCCGGGTTTCCGGAGGGCCAGAGCCCGTTTGTCCCGTGCCGCTCGGCCAAGGAGGGCGGGTGCGGGATTGGGCTGGCGTTGAGCAAGCAACTGGCAAACCACCTCGGCGCCGCGCTGGAACTGAAAACTCCTGCCGCCCGCGGTTGTGTTTTTGTGCTACGTTTCCCCGCAACCCGCGTCGCGGCGTCCCGGGCCGGCGCGCGGGCGGCGATTTCCGGCTAGCGGGAGGCGGTGTGGGGCGGGTGTGGGGTTGGGGGGTTATTGGCGCATGGGGACGGGGTGACGGTTTCGAAGACGTGATCATTTTGGGACTATTGGTGCGGGTTGCCGGCCCCGGGCGCTTTTCTTGTGCGAGAAGGCGCGCGGGAGGCGGCGGTTTTCGCGTGGGGAGTGGCCGGGTGCGCAGGTGGGCGGCGGCGTGGTGGCGGTGGGGGATGGGTGGGGGTGGCGCTGGGGGCGGGGTGTGGTCGAGCGTGCTGGGGCTGGCCTGCGTGCTGGTGTCGGCGGCGGATGCGGGTGGGGCGACGTTTCCGTTGCGCTGGCGG